>JAYGEF010000405.1:0-1937 GCA_046582535.1 Alphaproteobacteria bacterium | reverse complement strand
AGGACGCCTGATTTGCGCGGCTAGTGGCTTCTCATTGGCTGCGTTCTTCCGCCTTGGCCCGGTCCCACAGGGTATCCATCTCGGCCAGGTCGGAATCGGTTGGGCTGCGACCATCCTCGGCCAACAACGCCTCGATATGGCGAAAGCGGCGCTCGAATTTGCCACTACCCTGACGCAGGGCGGCTTCCGGGTCGACGTCGGCATGGCGTGCCAGATTGACGCAAGCAAACAGCAGGTCACCGATTTCGTCGCTCAGGCGGTCGGGCGCGGCGCCTTCAGCGAGCTCGGTACGGACTTCGGCGATCTCTTCTTCGATCTTGTCGATCACCGGGGGCAGGGTGGGCCAGTCGAAACCGACCCGGGCGGCGCGTTTTTGCAGTTTGAGAGCGCGGGTCAGGGCGGGCAGGGCGCGGGTCACCCCGTCGAGAGCGCCTGGTGCGCGACCCTCAGTCGCCGCTTTGGCATCCCGTTCCTGAGACTTTTGCGTCTCCCAGGCGTGGGTTTGCGCTTCGGCAGTGGCGATGTTGCTGTCTTCGAACACGTGGGGATGGCGGCGCACCATCTTGGTCACGGCGCCGGCGGCGATGGCGTCGAAGTCGAAGCGACCGGCTTCACGGGCCATCTGGGCATAGAACACCACCTGGAACAGCAGATCGCCGAGTTCGTCGAGGAGGGCGGGCCAGTCTTCGTCACTAATGGCGTCGGCGACCTCGTAGGCTTCCTCGATGGTGTACGGCGCGATGGTGGCGAAGGTCTGCTCCACATCCCATGGACAACCGTTCTCTGGATCGCGCAGTCGGGCCATGACCTCAAGAAGTTGATCCATTGCGCTCATTGGGTTCTCCAGGCAAGCAATCGAGAGGGGGATGGATTTTGCCACCGGGCCGTTAGACAGTATTGACGGCAGGATAAATAGATAAAGCGCATAAAATATATTATGGGAAATTATTGTATACAAAAATATATCAAATTCTTACTTACCATTCTACAACCATCCCATCATATGCCGGCTCCACGCCTTCAGGCAGCGATGCCGCCAGATCATGGTAATCAAACTCGTGGTTCATGTGGGTCAGGATGGCCCGTTTGGGTTTGACCCGGGCGATCCATTCGAGACTGAGGTCGAGATGGGCGTGCATGGGGTTCCTCCCCGGCCGCAGACAGTCGACAATCCACAGGCCGACGCCATCAAGGGCTTCGAACGCCGATTCGGACAATCCGTTGGTATCCGTGGAGTACGCCACGTCGCCGAAACGGAACCCCAGGGTCTCCAGTGGACCATGGTCCTGGCTGAACGGTAGAATCTCGATGTCGCCAATGGTTACAGGCTCATAGCTCAAGGCGCGCGGCACCAGTTCGGGCTTGTACCAGCCACGGTCCGGCAGATTGGGCTCAAACGCATAGCCGAAGCGCTGTTGCACCAACTCGAGGGTCTTTGGCGAGCTGTAGACGTCCAAAGGCCGACCCATCTGGAAATTTATCGACCGCAGATCATCCATGCCGTTGGTGTGGTCGGCGTGCTCATGGCTTAGGAAAACCGCGTCGAAGCGGCTCAAACCGCTGGCCAGCAACTGCTCCCGAAGATCCGGGCCGGCATCGATCAGCAGTCGTGTATCGCCTTGCTCGACGGCGATGGACGGCCGGGAGCGCCGGTTTCGCGGCTGTTTTGAGGTGCAGACCGGGCAGTCACAGCCAACCAGTGGTACGCCGCCGGACGGTCCGCAGCCGAGTATGGTTACGCGCATGGCGCCGGAAAGTCGGGCTTGCTGGCTTTATTAAACAGTTTGAAGAAGTTATCGGTAGTCGTCTCGGCCAACGCCTCGGTCGTGATGCCCTTGATTTGCGCCATGCGCTCAGCCACATGGGCCACGAACGCCGGTTCGTTGCGTTTTCCGCGCATGGGTACGGGGGCCAGATAGGGCGCGTCGGTTTCGATC
>JAYGEF010000372.1:0-1786 GCA_046582535.1 Alphaproteobacteria bacterium | reverse complement strand
ATGGCCCAACGCCAGCTCGGCGACATCACCATCGACCGTGTTCTCGAGTTGGAGGCGCCCCTGGTAGCGCCCCTCGAGATCTTCGACGAAGCGGTACCCGAAGCGGTGGCGCCCCATCGACATTGGCTCGAGCCGAAAGCTCTCGATCCCGTCACCGGCAGGTTGATTTTGCCCGTGCAATCCTATCTCGTGCGTACCCGCCACCACACCATCCTCATCGACACCTGCGTCGGCTGCCGCAAGTCGTCCGATTTTGTGCCTGAGTGGGTAGACCGCCGCGATGAAACCTGGCTACGCAACCTGGAAGCCACCGGGGTCGGGCCAGGCGACATCGACTACGTGTTCTGCACCCATCTGCATCTCGATCACTGCGGCTGGAACACGCAACTGATTGACGGCCGTTGGGTGCCGACTTTTCCCAATGCCAAGTACATCTTCGCCCGCGACGAATACGCTGCCTGCGAAAGCGAAGACGACGGGGTTTTTCGCGAGAACGTGCTGCCGGTCATGGAGGCCAAGCAGGCGGTGTTGGTGGATACCGATTACGCCCTCGACGACCAGGTCTGGCTGGTGCCGACGCCGGGCCATACACCGGGCCATGTGGCCGTCAATCTCACGTCACAAGGCCAAACTGCGGTCATGTGCGGCGACCTCATTCACACGCCGCTACAGCTCGCCCACCCGGACTGGAGCCCTAATTTCGACAGCGACGGGGCCCGCGCGGCGGAAACCCGCAAGAGCTTCCTCGACATGCATTGCGAAACCGACACCCTGATCCTCACCGCCCACTTCCCGTCGCCCTCTGTCGGCCACATAGTGCCTCATGCGGAGAGGAGGTTCGACTTCAGCTATCTGCAAAGCCCGGCGCCGCTTGGCAAGGCGGGACACCGCACCTAAGATCGCCGCTCGAATTTTCATCGGGAAGGACCAGGGGACATGGCCAAGGAATTTTACCAGCCGCTGGGCGGCAACGACATGCCGCGCTTTGCCGGGCCGGCGACCATGATGCGTCTGCCGGCGAAGGAAAGCGCCGAGGGGCTGGATGCCTGCTTTGTTGGCGTGCCGTTCGACATCGGCACCTCGAACCGCGCCGGCGCCCGCCATGGTCCGCGCCAGATACGGGCCGAGAGCTGCATGCTGCGGCCCATGGGCGGCGACCACACCATTACCATGCCTATCCTGCGCACCCTGGCGAAGAAGCACGGCCCCCTGGGCATGGTCCATATCGACGCCCACGCCGACGTCAACGACATCATGTTCGGCGAGACCGTGACCCACGGCACGCCGTTCCGCCGGGCGGTCGAGGAAAATCTGATCCATGGCCCCAGCGTCGCCCAGATCGGCCTGCGCGCCACCGGCTATACAGCCGAGGACTTTGACTGGCCGCGCGACCAGGGCTTCCGCGTGGTCCAGGCCGAGGAGTGCTGGTACAAGTCCCTGGCCCCGCTGATGGACGAAATCCGCGACCAGATCGGCGACCGCCCCATGTACTTAAGCTTCGACGTCGACGGCCTCGACCCGCCGTTCGCGCCGGGCACCGGCTCGCCGGAGATCGGCGGTCTGACCCTGATCCAGGCCCTCGAGATCATTCGCGGCTGCCGCGGCCTCGACGTGGTCGGCTGTGATCTCGTCGAGGTCTCGCCGCCGTACGATCCGTTCGGCAACACCGCCCTGGTCGCCGCCAACCTGCTGTTTGAAATGCTCTGCGTCCTGCCGGGCGTCGAATACCGGAGCTGATCATGACTACCAAACACGTCAAATTCGATGGCTCGATCCCCGAAATTTA
>JAYGEF010000181.1:0-3450 GCA_046582535.1 Alphaproteobacteria bacterium | reverse complement strand
CGCCCTGGTAGTTCTGCACCATGGTGCAGAGGCCGCGAAGAACGCTGGCGCTCATGAGCATCAGGGCGGTATTAAACAGCGCGTCGCGGGCCGCGTCACGGCTGGCGATGTCGACGGCGCCGGCCAGAAGGCCCTGGGCTTGATCGACCGCCTGGCCGATGAATTGCGGTACGAACAACTGGAAACAACCGGCCAGGATGGCGGCGCAGGCGGCCAGCGCCATGCGCCAGTGGTGACGGAAGGCGATGAGCGAAATGCGCCACAGCACGCGGGTATTGAGATTGGAGACGTCGATCCGGTAGTTCGGATCGGCCTCGCTATCGAGGCGCGTCTGGTCGTTCGAATTGTTCGCCGTTGCCGTCGTCACCAGATAACCATGTCCTTGCCAATACGCGGGCGCCAATCGAGACCAATTCTCATCCGTAGCCTAAGCCGAGAGGCCATGGGCGTCTAGGCTGCGGCGCGGCGGGCCGTGACACCGCGTAGCGCGCCCCAGATCAGCACCGTTCCGAACACCACATAGGCTGCGAAAATCAGGCAGATGACGTCCATGCCGACCCCGGCATCGATCAACACGCCCATGAACGGCGGCCCCAAGGCCGAAGCGAACACCATGGTCGCGGTCACCACGCTCTTGATCGCGCCGATGTTCCGCACACCATACATTTCGGCCCACATGGCGACCACCGAGGTAAAAGCCAGACCCGAGGATATGCCCATGGCGAAGAGATATAACGTGGCGATGAACGGCGCATCGAACAGTGCCACGATGACCAGGCTGACCCCCAGAGGCAAAAGGTGTAGCGGCACCAACCGCAGGGCGCCGATGCGGTCGACCAGACGCCCTGCCACCAACATGGTGGTGAAGGTGGTGGCCGCATAGACCACATAATTACCGGTCAGCCAGCCATGGCTCCAGCCCTTGACGTCGGCGAGATGGAGATGATGAAAGAACAACCCGGTATCGATCGCCGACGGCGCATCGATGCCGATCAGCAGGATATAGAACCGGGGGTCGCGCAGCACTTCGGCGCGGGTCCATTGGCGTCCCCGCCGTTCATCCGCCGACGGCGCGTCCAGGGATTTCAGGTGGCGCTGATGCCGTTCGCCATGGCCTTTGAGCAGCCATAGGATCAGGGGGATCACGATGATCAGCGTAAACAGCCCGGCCAACGCATAGGTCAGGCGCCAACCAATGCCGGCGATCGCGAACACCGCGATCAAGGGCAACACCGCTTCGCCGGCGGTAAACCCCATGGCCCCAATACTGATGGCCTTGCCCCGATTGGCCTCGAAATAACGCACCATGCTGGCCACCGAGACGTGGCTCGCCAGGCCCTGGCCGAACTGACGCAGCAGGAAAATCGCAAAGATGAGAAACACCACGTGACCGGCGGTGATTGTGACAAAACAGGCCGCCGCCAGGCCGACACAGACCACCACCGTAAAGGCTCCGAGATCGATCCGGTCGACGAACCGGCCCGACCACGGCAACACCAGGGCGCTGGCCAGGGTGCCGGCCATATAGACCAGGCCCCATTCGCCATGACTGAGGCGGAACTCAGCCTGCAGCTCGGGCCCGAACACGCCGACGAAGAAGGTCTGGCCAAAGCTCGACGAAAACGACAGCAGAAAACCGAAGGCGAGAAAGCGGCGGTTCTCGATCGCGAAACGGACATAACTGGTGGGAAGCATTGTTGTGATTAACCGCCTACCCGGCTGAATTGGCGAGTATGTACCTTACTCAAGATAACTTGTACGGCGCGGCAGTCTACGCCCAAGAAAAACCCCGTGGCGACGACCCATTGCACAGCTTTGACTTGCCACCGGCCCGGACAAAATGCTCTACACTGCGCCACATGAGCCAGCCCGAGGGAGAAACGCCATGATCGTCGAGCAAGTTTGGACCGGAAACGATTACCGGAACTTTAATTACCTGATCGCCTGCCCCGACAGCGGCGAGGCCATGGCCATCGATCCGCTCGACCATGAGAAGTGTCTGGGCTTCGCCAAGGACAAGGGTTGGACCATCACCCAGGTGCTCAACACTCATGAGCACGGCGACCATACCGGCGGCAACAAGGCGGTCATCGCAGCCACCGGCGCCACCCTGTTGGCCCATGTTAACGCGAAGGATTCAATTCCCGGTATCGATCAGGGCCTCGGCGCCGGCGACATCATCAAGATCGGCCGTTCGGTCGAACTCGAATGCCTCGACACGCCGGGCCACACCATGAGCCACGTCTGCCTGCTGTCGCGCACCGACACCCCGGCGCTGTTCTGCGGCGATACCCTGTTCAACGCCGGCGCCGGCAATTGCCACAACGGCGGCCACCCGGCCGAGCTCTACGATACTTTCACCACTCAGCTCGCCGCCCTGCCCGACGAGACGCTGATTTACCCGGGTCACGACTACATTACCAACAACCTGGAATTCACTCTCGACCGCGAGCCCGGCAACGCCCGCGCCGAGGCCCTGCTCGCCGCGATCGGCAACCAGGACCCCAACAACGCCCTGGTCTCGACCCTTGGCCTGGAAAAAGAAATCAACGCCTTCTTCCGGCTCCACAACCCGACGGTCATGGCGCGCATCAGCGAAGCCTTTCCCGAAGTCGGCGAAAACCCCGACCCCAAGACGGTGTTCCTCAAACTCCGCGAGCTGCGCAATAGCTGGTAGGGGGTTTTAAGGCGCCCCCGGCTTATCGTGGCGGAACAGCAGGATCAAGGGGATCAGGGCGGCCAGCGCCATGGCGATGACCATGAAGCTGTTGTTGTAGGAGATCATTGCCGCCTGACGGGTGATTTCGACCTCGATGGCGGCCAAACCGCTGCTGTCAGAAAGCGACCAGGCGCCGGACCCGGTGCCCATGCGGAACCATTCGTTGAACGGATTGACGGATTCGCTGAGCGTCGCGTGGTTGATCTGGCTGTGGCGCGAATGGAGCGCGATGATCGAGGCGGTGCCGAGCGCGCTGCCGATATCGAAGTTGAGATAGAAAATAGCGTAGCCCTGGTCCTGGATGCGCCGGTCCAGGGTCGACAGCACCAGCTTGTTAAGCGGCGCCCAGATAAAGCTGGCGGCGCAACCCTGCATGAAGTTGGGAAAGGCAATGTCCCAGCGCCCCACATCGACGGTCCACTGGGACATGTCCCACGACGACCAGGACATGGTGGCAAGGCCCAGGAAAATTAGCGGGCGCGGATCAACCTTGTCGCGCATCTGACTCATGATCGTCAGACCGATGACCGAGCCAATGCCCCGAGGCAATAGCAGGTAGCCGGTCTCGATGGGCGGATAGCCGGCGATCTGCTGCATCAGTAATGGCAGCAACAGCAACGGCAGGAACATGACCGCGCCGACCGTGAAGATGAACACCTGCCCCAGGCCATAGTTGCGGTCGCGGAACAGGGCGCGGTCGACGAACGGGCTCTTGCCGGTGATGGTGTGGA
>JAYGEF010000043.1:0-3156 GCA_046582535.1 Alphaproteobacteria bacterium | reverse complement strand
CAACCCGTATGTTGAGATCGTGGGCGCCGGCGTGGGCAGCGCAAACCTCGGTCATCCAGGCGCTCAGGCGGGCGCCGGTGTGGCTGTCGTTGAAGCGAATGTTGAAGGTGGCACTGGCCGAGGCCGGAATGATGTTCGATGCCGGGTTGCCCACGTCGATGGTGGTGACTTCCAGGTTCGACGGCTGAAACTGATCGGTGCCGTGGTCGAGCACATGACCGTCGAGCACCGCCAGGGTGGCGATCAGCCGGGGGATGGGATTGTCGGCGCGCTGGGGATAGGCCACATGGCCCTGGGTGCCCCGCACGGTCAGGGTCCCGGACATGGTGCCGCGGCGGCCGATCTTGACCATTTCGCCAAGCTGCTCCGGATTGGTCGGCTCGCCGACCAGGCAGACATCGAGTTTCTCGCCGCGTTCGGCAAGCCAGTCGAGCACCTTGGTGGTACCGTTGATTCCCGGGCCCTCTTCGTCGCCGGTGATCAGCAGGCTGATGGCGCCGTCGAAATCCGCGCCCCGTGCCACCAGCAGACGCTGGGCGGCGACGGCGAAGCAGGCCACGGCGCCTTTCATATCCGCAGCGCCCCGGCCGTAGAGGATATCGTCCACAATCCGCGCCTCGAAGGGCCCGACACTCCAGGCGTCTTCATCGCCCACCGGGACCACGTCGGTGTGGCCGGCAAAGCAGAAGTTGGGTACGCCGTCGCCGATCCGGGCGTAGAGGTTATCGACGTCGGGGGTGCCGGGTTCGGAAAACTTGATCCGGTGGCAGGTGAAACCGAGGCCATAGAGAGCGGTCTGAAGCACGTCCAGGGCGCCTTCATCGGCCGGCGTGACGCTGGGGCAGCGGATCATCGCCGCCGCCAGCTCAACCGGGTCGATGGTGCTTTGTGTGGTCACTGGGTTCAATCGCGCAGCAGCTCGTTGATCGAGGTTTTCGACCGGGTCCGCTCGTCGACCCGCTTGACGATGACTGCGCAATAAAGGCTGGGATTCGGGCTGTTGTCGCCGGGCGGCTTTGCCGAGGCGGGCAGGGTGCCCGACACCACCACTGAATAGGCCGGCACCCGGCCATAGAAAATCTCGCCGGTAGCGCGGTCGACGATCTTGGTCGAGGCGCCGATGTAGACGCCCATGGAAAGCACCGCGCCTTCCTCGACCACGACGCCCTCTGCGACCTCGCTGCGGGCGCCGATGAAGCAGTTGTCTTCGATAATCACCGGCCCGGCCTGGAGCGGTTCCAACACGCCGCCGATGCCGGCACCGCCGGATATATGACAGTTCTTGCCGATCTGGGCGCAGCTGCCCACGGTCGCCCAGGTATCGATCATGGTGCCCGAGTCGACATAGCCGCCGATGTTGACGAAGCACGGCATGAGGATGACGCCCGGCGCAATATAGGCCGAATGGCGCACGATGCAGTGGGGCACGGCGCGGAATCCAGCGGCCCGGGAGCGGGCGTCGTCCCAACCTTCGAATTTGGAATCGACTTTGTCGAACCACGGTGCGTTGGCCCCGGGACCACCCGGAATCGGCGCTGAATCGTTGAGCCGGAACGACAGCAGCACGGCCTTTTTGAGCCATTGGTTGGTTTGCCATTCGCCATCGACCTTCTCGGCGACGCGACGCACGCCGGCATCGAGTTCATTGAGGGCGGTGTCGACCGCGGCGCGAATTTTGCCGTCGGTCTCAAGATTAACGTCGTCGCGATGTTCCCAGGCATCGTTGATGATGTCTTCGAGGGTATCAGTGGTCATGTCACGGGCCGTCATGCTGTTGGGGGGTGGCGTCTGGCGCCTAAAGTAGCCGGGCGCGATAGGCTGTCAACCGTGCCTGCGTCGGTGTGGCTATGTGGTCCCGGGAGTGGCTTTGGGGAATACCGGCATAGCGTCGGGGAATATCATCCAATGGTGGCGGTTGTCCGCCCAGATCGCCCGCGCCGGGTCGCCCTTTGTCGTGACTTGTAGCTGGCCGCACAAACAGAGGGCGGAATGGTTGGCATCGGACATGGCAACGTATCTTCCTATTTAGTCTATTTCCCGACCATCTCGCCGAGCCAGTCGGCGACATCGTCGATGACGTGATGAACGTAATCGGCATCGCTGTTTTCGCGGCCCCAGTCGTTCTTGGTGCGCACCCAGACCGTGGTCATGCCAAGCGCCGCCGCCGGCTCCAGATTGCGCGCCATGTCCTCGACCATGACCGCGGCTCGGGGCTCGATGGCAAACCGCTCGACCAACTGGTCATAGGGACCGGGCTCGGGCTTTGGCACGAAGTCGGCGGCGGCGATATCGAAGATACCGTCGAAATGGTCGGCCACACCAAGCTGCCCTAGCACGTTCAGCGCATGCTTGGTCGAGCCATTGGTGAAGATCACTTTGCGCCCGGCAAGCTTATGGAGCGCCGCGTCGAGATCAGGGTTGAGCGGAATACGGCTGACATCGATATCGTGGACGTATTCGAGAAAATCCTCGGGGTCGATCTGGTGATTGACCATCAGCCCCCGGAGCGTGGTTCCGTGGGTTCGGAAATAGTCTTTCTGAACCTTCCGCGCGGCTTCCGGTTCGAGTTCGAGGAACCCGGCAATAAACGAGCCCATCCTCACATCGATCTGATCAAATACGCTGTGGCGCGCCGCATAAATGGTGTTGTCCAGGTCGAAAACCCAAGTCTCCACGTGGGCAAATTGGCCAGGATCGACCACGGCGGAATGTGTCTCTGAATTCATGGCGCCAGAGTGGCGCGCGGCGGGCGCGGTTGCAAGGGGGCTAACCACATACGGTGGGTTGAGAATTAACCAATCGTGAACCGTTTTTTAAGCAAATTTCACCATAGTGGCTGGTACCCGCGATCAGGCGGCGGTGTTCGTGGTTGGCCGAGAGGAAAGTGGTGTTGAAGAATCTAGCCCAAGCAACAGCCTTGGTCCCGGCCACTGGGTGCTCTGGTGAGGCGGTGGCGTTCGCGATTGCCGGCCGCCCGGATATGCGAAATTTCCCTGGCATCGCGATCGTCACCAATGACGAAGGTCGGGTCGTCGACGCCACGGAAGCGGCTGAGCCCCTGGTCACTGCGTTCAACGGCGGCGCTCATGCACTGATCGCCGATATGGTGTCCCGAGCACGGGCGACCGGGCCAATTTGCGAGTTGTTCAGCCTCGG
>JAYGEF010000035.1:0-4183 GCA_046582535.1 Alphaproteobacteria bacterium | reverse complement strand
CGTGTCGCCACGGGATTTGGCCGCCCGTCTCGGTCTCGACCATGCCCGGCGGCTCTATGATTTGAGTCGGGATGCGGTGGCCCTGATCCGCCGGCGTATCGAGCAATACGCCATCGATTGCGGGCCGGTGATCGACGGCATCATCTCCGCGTCCTGGTTCGACGATTCGGACGGCCTCAAGCGCAACCACGATTACATGGCCGAATCCTTCGGTGTCGAGCGTGAGTTCTGGCCGCGCGAAAAACTGCGCGAGATGCTGATCAGCGAGCGCTATTACGACGGCCTGTTCGGAACCGCCGGGTTTCAGTTTCACCCGTTGAACTACAGCCAGGGCGCCGCCGCCGCCGCCGAGGCCGCCGGCGCGCGAATCTTCGAAATCTCCCCGGCAATGGCGCTTGAACTGGGCAAGCCGGAAAAACTGGTTCGCACGGCCCGCGGGACGGTGCGGGCGTCCCGGGTGGTCATGACCTGCGGCGGCTACATCGACGGACTCAACGGCAAGCTGTCGCGGGCCATCGTGCCGGTCGCCACCTATGTGGCGGTCACCGCGCCGCTGGGCAATCGGCTGCGGTCGGCGATCCGCGTGCCCTACGCCATCGCCGATACGCGCTTTGCCCTCGACTACTACCGGCCGCTTCACTATACCCGCATCTTGTGGGGCGGGCGGGTCTCGACCCTTGGCGACCCGCCCAACCTGGCCGAGGTCATGCGCAGGGGCCTGCTCAAGGTCTATCCCCAGCTTGCCGGCGTTCGCATGGAGACCGCGTGGAGCGGGCTGATGAGCTACGCCGCTCATAAGATGCCCCAGGTCGGCGAGGTCACGCCCGGCGTTTGGTATGCCATGGGCTTCGGCGGCCACGGCATGAATACCACCACCATGGCCGGTGAGATGATCGCCGGTGCCATTGCCGGCGGCGACGACAGCTATCGCCTGCTGGCGCAGTTTGGCCTGACATCTACATTCGGCCCGCTTGGCGTTGCCGGGGCGCAGCTCAAATACTGGTATCTTCAGACCCTGGACGCGCTCCGCGCCTAGAAGGATTCTTCGCCATGACTCCTGATGCAACGTCCGTTGACAGTCAATCAGGCCGACGTTTTTCACAGCTCGTCGAGCGTATCGACGGCGCTGGCTCGCGCGCCTGGGACATCGATTTTCGGGCTCGCCAGATGATCGCAGAAGGCCGGGACGACGTTATCATTCTCAGTGTCGGCGATCCGGATTTCGATACGCCGCCGCCGATTGTCGACGCGGTCATGGATAGCCTGCGCCAAGGCCGCACCCACTACAGTTCCATGGCGGGCATCCTGCCCCTGCGCGAAGCGATCGCCGCGCGCCATTTTCAGCTTACCGGCCAGCGGTTCGATGCCGGCGCGGTGGTGGTGTCGGCGGGCGGTCAGTGCGCGCTGTATTCCGTCATCATGTGTTTGGCCGGGCCGGGCGATGAGATCATTTCGCCGGAACCCATGTATGTGACCTACCACGCGGTGGCCGGCGCGTCCGGCGCTACCCTGGTTCAAGTGCCGCTCAAGGGCAACAACAATTTTCATCTCAATCCGGACGATGTGGCCGCCGCCATTACCCCGCGCAGCCGGGTTTTGCTGGTCAACTTTCCCCACAACCCGACCGGCGCGGTGATGACCGAGGACGAGATGGCGGGCATTGCCGAGATCGCCATCCGCCACAATCTCTGGGTGGTTTCCGACGAGGTCTACGCGACCTTGAACTACGACGGGCCGCACCGCTCACTGGTTTCGCTGCCGGGCATGGCGGAGCGCACAGTGGTCATCGACAGCCTGTCGAAATCTCATGCCATGACCGGCTGGCGTCTTGGCTGGTCGGTGGCGCCCGGCGAGTTACCACACCATCTCAATAATCTCGCCCAGTGTTTGCTCTATGGCTGCCCAACGTTCATCCAGGACGCCGCGGTGGTCGCCTTGAGCCGCGAGTTCGACGAGATCAAGGATATGCGCCGGGCATTCCGCGAGCGCCGCGACCGGGTCGCCGATCTGGTCAACAAGGTGCCCCATGTGCGCTGCCTGCGGCCCGAGGGCTCTATGTTCCTGATGATCGACGTGCGCGACAGCGGCCTCACGTCCATCGACTTCGCCGAGCGCTGGCTCGAGGCCGAGGGTGTCTGCGCCCTGCCTTGCGACGGCTTCGGGCCCAGCGGCGCGGGATTCCTGCGGATCTCCCTGTCGGCCCCCCTGGAAACCCTGGAGGACGCCTGCACTCGCCTCGACCGCTTCGCTCGCGGTCTCAATCGTTAGGGCGCGGTTGCCAGTCCTTCGCGAACCTGGTGCAGGGTGGTGGCCAGCTTATCGACGATCTCATCGAGCTCGCCCCGCGTCGCCGTGTAGGGCGGCGAGACGATCATCTGGTCACCGCGCACCCCATCCACATTGCCCGGGGTCGGATAGACGATCAGGCCGTTGTCGAAGCCTGTGTCGCGGACCTTTTCGCATAGCTTGAGGTTGGGATCGTAGGGTTCCTTGGTCTCGCGGTCGGCCACCAGCTCGATGCCGATGAACAGGCCACGGCCGCGAATGTCGCCGACGTAATCGAGATTGCCCAAAGCCTCACCGAGACGGGAGAACAGGTACGCGCCGTCGGCGGTGGCTTTTTCGACCAGATTGTCGCGCCGGATGATGGTCTGTACCGCCAGGCCGGCGGCGCAGGCGGTGGTGTGGCCCGAGTATGTATGGCCCGAGATTACCGCACCCGTGGCCGCGGCGATGGGCGCGTTGACCCGGTCGGAATAGACCGCGGCGCCCAGTGGCATATAGCCCCCGGACAGGCCCTTGGCGACGGCCATGATGTCGGGCACCACGCCATCGACCTCAAGCGCGCGCCACGCGCCGCAGCGGCCAACGCCACACATGACCTCGTCGGCAATCATCAGCACGCCGGTGCGGTCGCAGATCTCGCGGATGCGCTTGGCGTAGCCGGGCGGCGCCGGCACCGCGCCACCGGCGGCCCCGACCACGGGCTCGAAAATGAAGCCGGCGACGTTCTCAGGCCCGAGCCGCTCGATCTCCTCCTCAAGTTCCTTGGCGCAGTATTCGCCGACGTCTTCGGACGCGACGCCGTTGGGCGGGCGATAGACATTGGCCGGCGACAGTTGGCTGGACTCCACAAGGCCGCCCTCGAACGGATCGCGCCGCGCCTTGAAACCGGACACCGCCAAGGCGCCCAGGGTGTTGCCGTGCCACGAGCGCTGACGGGAGATGAAGCGCCGGCGTGACGGCTCGCCGTTGTCGTAGTGATATTGAAGCGCCACCTTAAGGCATGACTCCACTGCCTCGGAGCCGCCCGAGACCCACACCATGTTGTTGAGGCCATGGCCGGCTTCTTCGGCAATCAGGGCCTGGAGTTGCTCCAGGGGGTCGCTGGTGAACAGATAGCGGTAGCCGTGGGCGATGCGGTCGATCTGGGCTTTTATGGCGTCGCCGACTTCGGTGTTGCCGTGGCCGACGCAGAACAGCGTGGGGCCGGAAGAGCCGTCGATGAACTGATTGCCATCAGTGTCATAAACATAGACGCCCTTGCCGTAGGCGACCTTACGCAATTGTGATGTCATGGATCGTTTCTCGGTGTGACTGCGGTTGCGGAGGCGGAAGCCTACGACACCAGGGGCGCGCCGCCAATACGGGATCGGCTATAATGGACGAATGACGTCGCCCGAGTATGAATCCTATTACGCGGTCATCCGCGCCATCCCGCCGGGCCGGGTGATGACCTATGGCGACGTCGCGGCCTATGCCGGGCGACCGCGCCAGGCGCGCCGTGTCGGCTACGCTCTGGCGGTGGTCAATGACCCCGGGGTGCCGTGGTGGCGCGTGATCAATGCCAAGGGGGAGATCAGCTTGCGTACGCCCGACGGTGGCTCCGAATTGATGCAGCGCGACCTGCTGGAATTGGAGGGCGTCGAATTCACCCTGGAGCGCCGGGTGGATTTGAACCGCTATCGCCACCGCCCGGATTTATCAGACAGCGACGGGCCCCCATAAAAAGGGGGCCGCAATATGCGGCCCCCAGGTTGTCTTGATATTTAGTTGCTATCAGGATTCGATGCCCCACTCGTTGGCGAAGAGATACGAGGTGGGATGCATGGAGCAGCCCTTGAGGCGCTTGTCCATGGCGGTAAACACCGAACGCCAGATCGGCTGAACGATCGGGCCGTCT
>JAYGEF010000012.1:0-7397 GCA_046582535.1 Alphaproteobacteria bacterium | reverse complement strand
CCCCCACCGCCATCCCCATGTCTGTCACCGTCCATACAAATACACCAATGTCTGCTGTAATCGTTATCCAGTAATGGATACTGGTGTATGTGCGATTGCCAGCGTTTGCTGGCGTTCGTCCATATGCAATCCCGCTAATTTGTCCCATAGGCGCTGACGTTAGACAATCAGGGAATTTGGCCGGAGACGGGTTCGCTCGTGACTGCGTCCACCGCCAGGCCGTCTTGTCGCAATCGCCGGCAAACGGACACCGGTGTCATCACGTCGCTCGTGTCCAGCGGGTAAGCCGGGACAGCGCCCCGGACTCCTGAATCTGTCGATCATGCTCGGCGCAAAGCTCCAGCTCGGTTGCCCCGCCCGCTAAAGCCCTGAGGTGTCCCCAGTGAAGCTCGAAGTAACCAGCGCTCGGCAAGGCAAAACCAAGCTCCTGCTCGACCTCTTTGTGAAGTTCGGGAAGGCTATAAAACGGCACCGACGGATAGGTATGGTGGACCGTGTGATAGGTCATGTTCCAGTTTACCCAGCGCATGAACCAGTTTGCCTTCATGGTGCGCGTGTTCAGTAACGTATGCGGCTCGTGCGTAAGACAGGCATGCTCACCAAGACCTTGCACCCAATACATCCAATTGGTCAGGACAAACGGTCCCAGCCAGTAATAGACCGGCCACCACGATTGCATGACGACCGCCGCCGCGGCGATGGCGAGATAACCAATGAGATAGGCCCGTGCCATTCGCTCGACCGTTCGCTTTTGCGCGGGTTTCAGGTGGGGCGGATCGAGACGGCCGGCCGCGTGCAGGACCAGCTCCCGCACGCGACCAATCACGCCCGGCAGACCACTTAACACCCAGAGATATTTTCCAATCGTGTCTAGAACGGGCCGCGCCGTCAGTTCGGTGTCCAGGTCCCAGTTCTGGGTGTGGCGATGGTGCGTGAAGTGAGACCATCGGTGAGAGTCGTTAGGCAGCAAAATTAAAAATCCGCAGACTCTCGCCACCGCCACATTCATCCAGCGCTCTGTAAACGCGGTAGAGTGATCGCACTCGTGTTCGGGGGCATACAAAAAGCTGATAAAGACGCCCTGCAGGAAGAAAATCGGAACGCACCACCACGTCCCTTGCGTCAGGAACAGCGCGTAGGTGCTGATCCCGATGACGCCAAAATGACTCGCGAGGTAGAGCAATCCGGGGCCGTTGCGTCGTTTGGAGAGCGCCTTCACACGCTCTTTGCTAAGGACGTCTTCGCTACCGATAAAATCATCCATCTTCAGCCACCCGCTCTGCCTCCGACTCAGGCTCCAGGCCATCATCCACCTCGGTCTTTTCCGAAGCAAGGGCTTCTTTCCGGGCCGTCACGTTACCGTGGGCGTGATTACGTGCGGATGACGTTCACGACCGTTTTCTGGAACTCATGAATATTCGACTCCCAAACGGCGGCAAAACGGGTGTCGATACCCGCGGCGTCCCGCATCAGATAGTTCTGATGGACGTAGTGGACAAACGGGATGTCCTGTTCAAACACTTCCTGCCACGCTGCGGTAACAACATCACGTTGTTCCTGGTAGTGCGGATCGTCGGCGGCGTCGCCAACATAGTAGTGATTGAACAACAGACGCGTTTTTTCGGGGCCACTCGGCAGAATCAAACCTTGCACCGCATTATTGCGATGCATTTGAAACATCCCGGTCGGGAACACGTTCATGAAGATGGTCCGGCGCTCATCTTCACTGCCATCGAACGGGATCGTCGGCATGCCCAACTGGGCCCCTGTCGCCGGATTCTCATCCGCGGCGCGGGCGAACTCGCGCCGCGTGGAATTGGCATAGAAACACCGGTTCGCATAGTTGAGATCGGGATTCATTTTGGTCGCCGCCAGGGCGACCTGCGGGTGTCCGAACGGTAAATGGTAGTCTTCGATAGCGCCTTCAACCGCCACCTTCCAGTTACAGGGGTATTCAATTTCCCAACTGTTGGCGCGACGCAAATCACTCAGGTCATACGCCGCCAGGAGATCGTTTAGCGGTTTAATGTGGCTCTCGAACGCCCCGGCCTTACCATCAAGGTTGACGAAGATCATGTCGTTCCAGCAGGCCAGGGCCACGGCAACCAACCCAAGCGTCTCGACCTCAAGCCCGCGCTGTGTGTGGGTGTTGTCACCACCGATACGGGGAGTCCGCAACAGATCACCTTCCAGGCCGTAACACCAAGCATGCCACGGGCAGACTATAACCTTCTGATTGCACGGCTCGGTCACCAGACGCATGGCGCGGTGGCGGCACACATTGTGAAACGCCTTGAGCGCGCCGCTCCCGTCGCGAAGCAGCAACACCGGCCAACCGCCAATTTCGACCGGGGTCATATCGCCGGTATTGGGTAAATCACTCACCATACCCGCGACACACCAGGCTTTCGGAAACAGCTCGCGTTGCTCGATGGTGTAGAAATCCGCGCCGTAGGCTTTGCCCGGCAGACCGCGTGCTTCCGTGGTATCGGCGAATAAGGCACGGATCGACGTCGCGTCGATCAAGTCATCCATGGAAAGTGTCTGCGTCACGTCAGGCCTCGATCCGGTCCCGAATTGATCAGGTTTGCGCCCCGCTGCCGACGCTCTCCGCCACCAGGCACATGATCTCGAACATCATCTGAACCCCGTTGAGGCCGGTTGTTCCAGATGGATCCCAAGGCGGCGAAACCTCCACCAGGTCACCGCCTACGATGTTCAAGCCGCGCAGCCCCCGCAGCATTTGCATGGCCTCGAAGGTATTAAAGCCGCCGACCTCGGGCGTGCCGGTGCCCGGCGCATAGACCGGGTCCATGCCGTCCACGTCGAAGCTCACATAAGTCGGGCCGGCACCGACCACCTCTCGCGCCTTCGCGATGACCGCCGGTATTCCCATCTCATAAAGCTCCTCGATGTGAATTACGGTCATGCCCGATTCATAGCTGAAATCCCACTGCGGCTCGGCCGGACCCCGGATGCCGATTTGAATGGTGCGCTTTGGATCCAACGCGCCTTCCTCCACGGCAATCCGGAAAGGGCCGCCGTGATGGTTGCGGTGCCCGAAGAGCTCGGCCGCGGTATCGCAATGGGCATCGAAGTGAACCAGCCCTACCGGCTCTCCGGTGTGTTCCGCCATGGCTTTCATGATGGGCCAGGTAATCGAGTGGTCACCTCCCGCGGTAACCGGCGCGATACCTGCCGCGAACACGGTGTCATAGAACGCCTTGATGTCGTCGATGGCGGCGTTCAGCTCGTAGGGGTGCTCGATGAACACATCACCGAGGTCGGCAATATTCGCCAAATCGTAGGGCCGCACCCCGGTTTGATGATTCATGAGCCCCATCAACGTTGATTGATCACGAAGATGACGCGGTCCGTGACGGGCCCCCGGGCGATTGGTCACCGCGCCGTCGAACGGCACGCCCATGAGACCAACCTCGATCCCGCCCCACTGCTCCGGTTCCTCGAGTAAGGGGCGGCGCATGAAGGTGGCGACCCCTGAGTAACGCGGTCGGTATTTGTCTCCCCAGGCTTTGCGCCGCTCGTCCGAGACCCCGGTTTGTTCGTCACTCATTGGTAATCCTCCTTATATTTTCTATAGTTATGCGAATCGTGCGATCCATACATGGTACGATTTTCGAGACATGAGTCCAGCGGGCAAGACTGGGCTATAACTTGAGCAAGCTCCATCTCTATATTGGCGCCTGATTGCAGGGAACCATTCCATGACCAGACTGCCACCGCTCGACCCCGCCGCGTTAAACGGCGGACAGAAGGCGCTCTACCATAAGATCATGAACGGTCCGAGGGGCCAGGTCGCCGGGCCGCTGGAAGCAATGATACAGTGCGCCGCCGCCGGCGACCCGCTGCAGGAATTGGGCGGCCGGCTGCGCTTCGACGGGGTCTTGCCCGGTAAGTTGCGGGAGCTGGCAATTCTGCTTGTGGCGCGGTTCTGGAGCGCCCAATTCGAGTGGCACGCCCACGCCCCCATCGCCCGCGACGAAGGCCTCGATGACGCTGTCATTGCGGCCATCGCTGCCGGCACGGCGCCCGACCTGGCGGACCCGGAGGAGCGCATTGTCTATGACTTTTGCCGCGAGCTGCACCAAGCCCACGGGGTCGGCGACGAGACCTACGCCACGGCGGTGGAACGCCTGGGCCAGGAGGCGGTCATCGAGCTGACCATACTGTCGGGCTACTACACGACGGTGTCGATGATCCTGAACACCTTCCAGGCGCCGCTTCCCGATGGCGTCGCGCCGCCGCTCAGTCCACTCTAGAGCGGAAACCGATAGCGGAGGAAATCAGATCGTGACATCAAAATCGATTGGCTTCATCGGCCTCGGGCGCATGGGCGGCGGCATGGCGCTGACGTTGACCAAGCGGGCCGGAGGCCTGCATGTCTTCGATCCCGTGCCTGACGCCATGGCGCCACTGATCGAGGCCGGCGCGGTGCCGTGCGAGAGCCCCGGCGCGGTCGCGGCCCATTGCGATCTCATTTTTCTATGCCTTCCCTTCGCCCCGGAAGTGCGGGCCGCGATCTTCGGCCCCGGCGGCATCCAGGAGGCTATCCAAGGCAATGGCCGTGCCGGCCCGACCATCATCGACACCACCACCCTGGAGCGCAACGACGCGCTGGCCATCGCCGCGGAGGCCGCGCAAACCGGGATCGCCTATTGGGATTGCCCGGTCTCGGGAATGCCGTTTCGCGCCGACGAGGGAACCCTGACCGTCATGTTCGGCGGCACCAAAGAAGCTTTCGAAGAGGCGCGCCCGTACCTTGAGGCCTTTGGCAAGGACATCATCCATGGCGGTCCGCTGGGTTGCGGCCAGGCCATGAAGGCGATCAACAACATCATCTACGATGTCAATATCGTGGCCCTGTGCGAGGTCCTGCCCTTGGCGGTCGCCGCCGGTCTCGATCCTGACGAAGTCGCGCGACTTGTCACCACCGGCTCTTCGCGTTCCTTTGCCTCGGAATATTTCGTGCCGCGCATGATGGCGCGCCGCTTCGACAGCGACTTTGCCATGGGCGATGCCTACAAGGATATCGTCAACGTGCAACAGATGGCCCGGGAAACCGGGGCCTCGCTGCCGCTCGTCGATGCCATGACTGAAAGCTACCGGGCGGCCCTGGACGCCGGCCTCGGCGATGAACCCAAGAGCGCGATCTTGAAGATTTATGAGAAGGCCCTTGGGGTGGAATTCAGCGCGCCCGGCAAAAAGCCAAAACAGCCATAACGCTCTAGACCCGCCGCTCATGGCCCTGCCAGTAGCGGTCGCGGAGTTGGCGCTTGAGGACCTTTCCCGTGGCGTTCTTGGAAAGCTCGGACAGGAACTCGACGCTCTTCGGCTTCTTGTAGGAGGCCAGGTGGTCGCGGCAGTGGCTGATCAGCGCATCTTCCGTGGCGGCCATACCGTCGCCCAGGACGACCCGCGCCTTGACCGATTCGCCCCAGGATTCGTCGGGCACGCCGAGATTGGCGTTGGCGTATTCCGCCGCGGAGAGATAGGGCGTGCAGCAGCCGGCGCCAAAGACCGCGACGTCCGCCGTCAGATCGGCGGCATGGCTAAGCGCCGGCACACCCATGAACGTGCGAGCATCGGAATCACCGAGCATGGTGAATGCGGGTCGAGTTGGTCATGGATGAAATTTCTCAATATGGCGCGGCCGGAGAGCGCCCTGGTGGCACGGCTCATCCGTGAGGGTATCGTGAGAACGAAGTGAAGACGAGTGGGAGTCGCTATGTTTCGGTGGTCGAACCTTCGCTCACGTGTCGAGGAACTGCCGCGCCAACCGGCATGCCGCGGCAATGGCAATATGCGTATAGTCGGCGGCGTAAAGGCTGTCGCGGCGGCCATGGAGCCATCCCAGGCGAACAATTTGGCGGGCCAGACGGAAGGTCAGAGCCTCATGGAGAATGTCGTCGGGTAGCGGCGACACGCCGCGGTAGCCCTCGACCCAGGCGTTGTGGATGGCGTCGAAGCTGTCCCCGCCTTCGTGGCGCGACACGCAGCTGGCGTAGTCGTAGAGGAACCAGCCCAAGCCGCAATCGTCGAAGTCGATGACCATGGGGCCGTCAGCGGTGACCAGGATATTCTCGGGCACCAGGTCGGAGTGGATCAGGCCGTAGCGATCCGGCGTCTTGCCAAAGGCGATGATCCGTTCGCGCACGGTGTCGCGGACCTGGTTCAACAAAGCGCGCTGCTCGCCGCTCAGCGCCTCGAGGTCGTCGAAGCGGCCCGACAGGGGATCAACGCCGACCATGCCGTCCTCGTCCCAGACGTGGCGTTCGAAGCCGTCCGGCGGCGACCACGCCTGGACATGACGATGCATGCGGGCGCTGATCGAGCCGACCATGCGATAGGTCTCGGCCAGGTCCGTATCACCCGGCGGCACACCTTCGATCCAGTGGAACACTTCGCAGTCGAAGGCTGCGCCGATGGCGTCGATCGTGACCGCCTGGACCGGGTCACCGTCAACCCCGGCCAGGGTCGAGGGGGTGGTGATGCCGGCCTCGGTCAGGGCCGCCATCCAGGCCAGTTCGGAACGGATACTGCGCTGGTTCTGGTAGCCGGGCCGGTGAACCCGCAACACATAACGCTCGCCCGAGACCGCATCGTCGAGGCAGAACACGGCGTTCTCACGGTGCGACAACAGCGCCAACGGCGCCGCTGGGCGAAGGCCGAACCGCGCCGTGGCGACGGCGCCAAAGGCGTCGATATGGATGACCACGTCGGCCAGGGTCGGTCGGCTCGTCGGCGTCATTTTCGGTCCTCGGGCAACGGCTGTGATGGCGACCTTAGTGCAGCGGCGTTCGCGCCGTCTACGAGGCCTTGTCAAGGTAACCGGAATTATCCCGAAGCCGCGAAGGCCGCAATGCAGTTTCGGGCTATCGAACAGCGGCGAAGCGAGTACAGTCCCCTCGTCACTGGGCCTGTGGCATGATTTCCGCGAATATGAGTAGCATCCGGATAATGTCGATAGACATATACAGCGGCTGCGCCACCGGCGCGGCCCGACTTGCGGAAGAACAGCGCGGATATAGGACGACTGCCATGGAGGTCAGGATCACCGGAATTATCGGATTTGCCAGCGATCCGGCCGTGGCCGAGCGGCTCCATGACATTGGCCATGGCGACGGTATCGAGCAGCTGGTTCTCGATAGCGACGATGTCCATCGCCGCCGGCTCAGGGCGCGAACCGACAAGGGCACCGACTGCCTGATCGCCCTGCCCGCGGATCAGCCGTTGGTCGACGGCGCGGTGCTGGCATTGGAGACGGATTGGGCCATCGTCGTCCGCCTCGCCGAACAGCACTGGTTGGAACTGGCGCCCCGCGATGAGGCGGCGGCGCTTGAGCTGGGCTATTTCGCGGGCAACCTGCATTGGCGGGT
>JAYGEF010000009.1:0-8113 GCA_046582535.1 Alphaproteobacteria bacterium | reverse complement strand
AGGTATAATTTCGGCGGTAGTTGGCATCAGGATTCGCTCAATTTCGAACGCCCGCCCAAGATCACCATGCTCTACGGCGTCGAGTGTCCGCCGGTCGGCGGCGATACCTCGTTTTCCAACCAGTACCTGGCTTGGGAGGCTCTGCCCGAAGCCATGAGGGCCCGTCTCCAGGACCTCAAGGCAATCAATTCGGCGGCCAAATCTTACAACGGTCATAGTGGTTCGGACGAGGTCAAGGACAACAGCGCCACGCCGATAACCTTCGAGGCCGATCAGGACAATGAAACCGAGCATCCGGTGGCCCAGACCCATCCGGTGACCGGGCGCAAGGCGCTCTACATCAACGACGCCTTCACCGCGCGCTTCGCCGGCGAGAGCGAAGCCGAAAGCCTGCCCCTGCTGCACGAGCTGTGGCGCCATGCCATCACCCCGGAATTCACCTGCCGCTTCCGCTGGCGGGCCGGCACCCTGGCTATCTGGGATAATCGTTGCGCCATGCACTACGCCCACAACGACTACACCGGCTATCGCCGGGTCATGCACCGCATCGTCATAGAGGGCGACCGACCGGTTTAGGGATTGATTGCGGCGCGGCCGTTTTCCATCCAGGCCGCGGCTTCCGGGTCGAGAACCCGGTCCACGGCGGCGCGGTAGGTCGCCATATCGTCGTCGTCGAGCACATGGCGCCAGCGCCCGTTGGTGCCTTTGTACAGGAAGTTCTTGCCGCCGCCCTTGAAGGACTTCCCGTGGCTGCCCATGAAGGTCGCCGCATTGTCGCGCAGGGTATCGATGGAGACCGCGTGGGTCAGCTCAGGCCAGGCTGCCTCGGGCACGTCGATATCCAGGAATTGCGCGACGCGGCGCATCTCGCCTTCGATATCGCGCAGCAGGTCGTTGTAGTGGACGAACAGGATGTTCGGCAGCTGGCGGTAGTCCCACCAGCTCGCAAGGTGATGCAGGGATGACCAGTAGGGATAGCCGTCGTGCTCCCAGGACGACGTGCCGCGGCTTATCCAGTCGCGCCAGAAGTCGCCGGGCGTCTCGGGGCAATCGGGAAAGCGCCAGCCGACCGTGTCATCGACGTCGCGAAACGCCTGCAACGCTTCGTCCGAGTAGTTGCGGTGGTGGTTCCACAGGGAGATGAACACGTCGCGCAGATCGCGGCTGATGTGAATGTATTTGACCTCGGGGAAAAATCGCAGGCCGTCGAGCGCCAGGTGTGACTTGACGAAGCGGCGGTGCGTCTGGCCCTCGATGAGATCGACCATGTCGTCCAGCGGCACCACGCGCATATCGACCCAGGGCGACATCTCCAGGATGGCGCCGGGAATGTCCTGGCCCTGGAAAATCAAGTTGCCGACGATGGCTTGCATCCAGGTGGTGCCCGCCTTGTAGGCGGTGGCGATGACCACGTCGTCGTGTCGTGGGCGAAACCGGTCCCATCGGCTGCTGTCGAGCAGATGGCCCTGGTAGTCGCGGCTCCGTACCGGCATGGCGTGGCGATGGTTCATGGAACGGCGGTATTTCTTTGTCGCTGGACTGACATCACAAATCGCATCGCCTATGATCGCACCGTCGCCGCGCCGATGCGACTATTCATCCGGGAATGCCAGTCATGAAGATCACCGACTACAAAACCTTCGTGGTGGGCAACCCGCCGCCCCATTTCGGCGGTCCGTCGTTTGTCTTCATCAAGCTGGTCACCGACAGCGGTGTGGTCGGTTACGGCGAAGTCTATTCGGTGCCGTTCCATCCCCGGGTGGCGGAACACATGATCGCCGACGTCTGTGAGCGCTGGGTTATCGGCAGCGATCCGTTCAAGATCGAGCGCCTGTGGCGCCGGGTCTACGCCGGCGGCTATACCATGCGTCCCGATATTTCCCTCATGGGCGTGCTCAGCGGTGTCGAGATCGCCTGCTGGGACATCGTTGGCAAGGAACTCGACAAACCGGTCTACGAGCTGCTTGGCGGCCGGGTCCATGACCGCCTGCGGTCCTACAGCTATCTCTATCCCGAGGATGGCGACAGCGCCGACGTCTACGCCGATCCGGAGACCGCGGCGCGGCGCGCGGTGGAGTATGCCGACAAGGGCTTCACGGCCATCAAGTTCGACCCGGCCGGGCCGTACTCGGCGTTCGACCCGCGCCAGCTCTCGCTTGAGGCCCTCGACCTCTGTGAGCAATTCACCGGCGCGGTGCGCCAGGCGGTGGGCAGCCGTTGCGATCTGCTGTTCGGCACCCATGGCCAGATGACTACGTCGAGCGCCATTCGTCTCGCCCGGCGGCTCGAGCAGTTCGATCCCCTGTGGTTCGAGGAGCCGGTGCCGCCGGAAAATGTCGACGAAATGGCCCGGGTGGCCCGCCACACCACCATTCCCATCGCCACCGGCGAGCGTCTGACCACCAAGTACGAGTTCGCCACGGTGCTCAAGGCCCAGTCGGCCTCCATCCTGCAGATGGCGCTGGGCCGGGTCGGCGGCATTCTCGAGGCCAAGAAGATCGCCGGCATGGCCGAGGCCCATTACGCCCAGATCGCGCCGCACCTCTATTGCGGGCCCATCGAGGGCGCCGCCAATGCGCAGATTGCCGCCTGCAGCCCCAATTTCCTGTTGCTCGAGAGCATCCAGACCTGGGGCGGGTTCCATGGCGAAATTCTCAAGACCCCCATGCAGTGGGAGGATGGCTACGTCATCCCGTCCGAGGCGCCGGGCATCGGCGTCGAACTCGACGAGGCGGTGGCCGAGGCCAATCCCTATACCGGCGAGGCGTTACATTTGTCGCCGGCGGAAGACCCGGTGTATTAGGATGATGCGATGACCAGCGAATCTCATCACGCCGTCACCCTGCCGTCATTCGCCCTCGGCGATGATGGCCTGCCCGGCGACGACGCCGTCGCCGCCTATGAGCGCGACGGGGTGGTCAGCCTCAAGGGCGCCTTCGAGACCCGGTGGATCGACATGCTGGCCGAAGGCATGGAGATTGCCATCAGGGACGGGATCGAGCGCGATACGGAGTTTGCTATCGCCAAGCCCGGCGAGCCCGGCTTTTTCTATTACGATACCTTCATGTGGCAGCGCATCGACCAGTTCAAGCGCTTCGCCATGGAATCGCCGGCCGCCGACCTGGCGCGTCGCATCATGCGCTCCGAGACCCTGCTGTTTTATTTCGACTTCATGCTGGTCAAGGAGCCGGGCACCAGCGGCGTCACCCCGTGGCACTACGACGAGGCTTACTGGCCCATCAATGGCGAGCAGATCTGCAATCTGTGGACAGCTCTTGATGCCATCCCCGAGGCCACGGCGTTGCGTTTCGTGCGTGGTTCCCACCGCTGGCCCAAGGACTACCGGGCGGTCCACTTCGACCCGGCCCTGCGCTATGCCGACCTGCCCGACAACCCGGAACCGCCGGACTGGTTCGCCATGCCGGGCAGCCATGAAATCGTCTACGCGCCGCTTGAGCCCGGCGACTGCCTGATCTTTCACAGCCGCTGCCATCACAGCGCGCCGGGCAACACACTCAAGTCGACCCGCCGCCGCGCCCTGGCCACCCACTGGCTGGGCGACGACATTACTTACAACAACAAGCCCCAGGAAACCGATCCGCCCTATCGCGGCGAGGGCCTGGTGCATGGCGGGTCCATGGAATGCACGAGTTTTCCGAGAGTACGCTAATTCCCGAGGCCCACGGCGTCCTCAAGGACGTTTTCGGCTACGACAGCTTCAGGCCCGGCCAGGCCGAGGTGGTGGAGACGTTGCTCGACGGCGGCCACATCCTGGCGGTCATGCCGACCGGCTCGGGCAAGTCCCTGTGCTTTCAAATTCCGGCCCTGCTCAAGGGCGGGCTGACCCTGGTGGTGTCGCCCCTGGTGGCTCTCATGGAGGATCAGGTGGCGGCGTTGCGTCTCGCCGGCGTGGCGGCCGAGACCATCAATTCATCCCGCGACCACGGCACCAACGTGGACGCCTGGCGCCGGGTGGCCGGCGGCGAGACCCGCATCCTTTATCTCTCGCCCGAGCGGCTGATGACCGAGCGCATGCTGGCCGCCCTCGGGCGTCTGCCGCTATCCCTGATCGCCGTCGACGAGGCCCATTGCATCTCGCGCTGGGGGCCGTCGTTCCGTCCCGAATACGAGGACCTTTCCCGCCTCGGCACCTTGTTCGAGGGGGTACCTATCGCCGCCCTGACCGCCACCGCCGACCATGCCACCCGCGACGATATCGTCACCAAGCTGTTCGCCGGCCGCGGCCGCGCCCTGGTGACCGGCTTCGATCGGCCCAACATCCGCCTCGCCGTGGCCATGCGCCAGGACTGGAAGAGCCAGCTTCTCGAATTCGTCCAGGCCCATGCCGGTGAGTGCGGCATCGTCTATTGCCTCAAACGCCGCCAGACCGAGGAGATCGCCACCTGGCTCGACCTCAACGGCGTCACCGCGTTGCCCTACCACGCGGGCATGGAGAAGGACGGCCGCAGCGCCAACCAGGAACGCTTCATGGCCGAGCCCGGCGTGGTCATCGTCGCCACCATCGCCTTCGGCATGGGCATCGACAAGGCCGACGTGCGCTATGTCTTTCACACCAACCTGCCGGGCAGCGTCGAGGCCTACTACCAGGAGATTGGCCGCGCCGGGCGCGACGGTCTGGCCGCCGACACACTCATGCTCTACGGCCTCGACGACATTCGCTTACGCCGCATGTTCATCGATCAGGAGGACAGCGACGACGACCACCGGCGCCGCGAGCACAAGCGCCTCGACGCCCTGATCGCCTATTGCGAAACCCCGGAATGCCGGCGCCAGGTGCTGCTCGCCTATTTCGACGACGAGCCCGCCACCTGCGGCAACTGCGATGTCTGCCAGTCACCGCCCGACGTGGCCGACGGCACTGCCGAGGGTCTCCAGGTGCTGGCCGCCGTAGCCGGCAGCAGCGAGCGTTTCGGCGCCGCCCATCTCATCGATATTCTGCGCGGCGCCGACACCGAGAAGATCCGCCGCTTCGGCCACGACCGCCTCGAGGCCCACGGCATGGGCGTTGAGCGGCCCAAGGACGAATGGCGCTCGATCATCCGCCAGATGGTCGCCGCCGGCTACCTCATGCTCGACATCCAGGGTCACGGCGGCCTCAGCATCGGCGAGCGGGGCCGGGCCTTGCGCGACGGCGACGAGGTCTTCAACTACCGCCGCGACGCGGTCGAGCGCAAACCCGCCCGCAAGGCCAAAAAGACCGCCCCGGCGGCCCTCGAACTATCGGATGGCGATGCCGCCCTGTTCGACGTCCTCAAGACCCTGCGCCGGGAACTGGCCCAGGCCCGCGGCGTACCGGCCTATGCGGTGTTCCCCGACCGCGCCCTGGCCCATATGGCCCGGCGCAAGCCCGCCACCGAGGACGACTTCGCCGACATCCACGGCGTCGGCGCCGCCAAACTACGCGACTTCGCCGAGCCGTTCCTCGGCGCCATCGCCGGGCATCTGGCCGGTGAGTGATGCAATTCTAGGAGGGGGGCAGGTCTTGCAAGGGTACAGTATATTTCGTCAGTTTCTTTTCGTGGTTTCTATCGCGGTCTGGGGATTCTCGTCTTCCCTATCATGGGCGACAGAGCCACCGGTACACGAGTGCGATCTCTTGGCGGCGGACCCCGAAGATGCGGCAAGTGTTTCGCCGGAGCTTTGGTGGAATGAGCTTGATCCTGGCACCGCTTTGCAAGCCTGCACGACCGCGGTCGAACAATTTCCCAATACGCCGCGTTTCATTTTCCAACTGGGTCGCGTGTACGAAAAAATGAAAGATGGTCAAAACGCTATGAAACAATACCAAACCTTGTCGAAATTGGAATACTGAGCTGCTGACGTTGCGATTGGGCATTTGTACGAGATTGGACTAGGCGTTGATCAGAACTTAACGAAAGCCTTTCAGTCGTATCAAAAGGCGGCCCGGCAAGGTGATCCGGCGGCGATGGCCCGTCTTGGAGCGGCATATTTTTTTGGCTCGGGAGTCGCAAAGAATCTTACAGAAGCCAGCATGTGGATGTTGCGTGCCGCAGAGTCTGGCCTTGCGCGTGCCCAATGGATGATTGGAGCAATGTATTACCAGGGCATGGGCGTGACCGAGGACCCACAACAGGCCTTTCGGTGGTACCTCGAATCAAGCTCGCCAGGGTTTCACCCACGTAATGGCACAGGTAGGCTATATGTACTTGCGAGGGGTGGGAACCGACAGTAATCCCAGCGAAGGAATCAAGTGGTATCGCCGTGGCGCTGATGCTGGCGACATGACCGCGCAAACCCATCTTGGAACAGCATACAAATCTGGCAATGGGGTAGAGAGGGATCTCGGAAAGGCCGCTGAATGGTACAGGAAAGCAGCCGATCAAGGCTATCCATTCGCGCAACGATTGTTAGCGGAACTCGAAGGCCGAGAGTGACAGGATTAGTCGTCGGCGCCGCCAAACTACGCGACTTCGCCGCGCCGTTCCTCGGCGCCATCGCCGGGCATCTGGCCGGCGACATGACAACAGGAGAATAGCTATGGCCGACACCGACGATTGGGGCATTTCACCGGAAGCCGCCGCGCTCCATGTTGAGATGCTGGTATGGGACGACCATGGCGGCTTCGCTTACGAGAGCGGCGCCATGCTGGCCGGCCTGGAGCGCTGGCTCACGTCGGGCATCGACTACATGTCGATCAACGCCGCCTACGACCTCAAGCCCTGGACTCTGGCCATTGAGGCCCTGTCTCAGTTCCGCCTGTGGATTCGTGAGCATCCGGAGACCCTGGTTCAGGTCGAGGTGGTGGCCGACATCCACCGCGCCAAGGCCGAGGGCAAGCTGGCGGTGACCTTCGATGTGGAGGGCATGAACGCGCTCAATGGCGACGCCGGCATGGTCGATGTGTTTTATCGCCTCGGCGTGCGCCACATGCTGTTCGCCTACAACCGCAACAACCTGGCCGGCGGCGGCTGCCACGACGAGGACATTCCGCTCACCGACTTCGGCCGTGAGGTAATCCGCGAGATGAACCGGGTCGGCATGGTGGTCGACTGCTCCCACACCGGCTACCGCACGACTATGGATGCTATGGCGGAGTCGACCGCGCCAGTGATCTTCTCCCACTCCAACGCCCGCGCCATTTTCGATCACGAGCGCAATATCCGGGATGACCAGATCAAGGCCTGCGCCGCCACCGGCGGGGTTGTCGGGGTCACCGGCGTAGGCATTTTCATGGGCCCGGACGGCCCCACCATCGATCACCTGATGGAACACATCGACCACATGGTCGCGCTCATCGGGGTCCAGCACGTGGGCGTCGGCATGGACAGCGTGCTGCACTCGGCCGAGCCCGGCGGGCCGTTCACCCGCAACCGCGACTACTGGCCCGAGTCCCAGTATCCCGACAGCGGCACCGGCTATGTACCGCCCGAGACCATGCCCAAACTGACCCAGGCCCTGCTGACGCGTGGCTACGGCGAGGGCGACGTGCGCGCTATCATGGGCGGCAACTTCCTGCGCATCGCCGAAACCGTCTGGAAATAGTCCCAGCGGTCACTTTTATGACCGCTGGCAAGCGCGACCGCGCGTCGCCAACCGTTTGGCGGAAGCCTGCGTGGCGATTGAACGTAGCTCACCGAAGGTGAGCGAAACAAAGGGAGGGTAATATGAAAGTCGATGGCAGCTGCCACTGCGGCCATATCACCTACGAAGCCGAGATCGATCCCGACGACGTGTTCCTGTGTCATTGCACCGACTGTCAGACTCTGACGGGCTCGGCCTTCCGCTTGGTCGTGCGAGTCGACGAGGCTGACTACAAACAGCTCACGGGCGAGGTCAAAACCTATATAAAAACCGCCGAGAGCGGCAATTTACGGGCCCAGACCTTCTGTCCTGAATGCGGCACGGCGATCTACGCCACCGACGCCGGCGACACCGACGGCCCCCGGTTCTTCGGCCTGCGCATCGCCACCGCCCGCCAACGCGACTTCCTGCCGCCCAAACGCCACTTCTGGCACCGCTCGGCCCAGCCGTGGATCACGGACCTGGACGGGTTGGAGGTTGTTGGGCAGCAGTAGGGGGCTTCAGCCGCCCATAAAAAAACGGGCCGGCGACATTTCTGTCACCGGCCCGC
>JAYGEF010000477.1:0-4234 GCA_046582535.1 Alphaproteobacteria bacterium | reverse complement strand
GGCGGCTGCATCGAGGGCGCCGTGGTCACCGAAGCCAGCGAGGTCATCGCCAGCGGCACGCCAAAGATGCTGACCTATGGGGTGACCGACGACATGGCCTGGGCCGTGGGCCTGACCTGTGGCGGCACGGTCAAAGTCTTCCTGGAGCGCGTTGAATGAAGGCCGACGTCCTCGATCAACTGTGCCTTGATCGCGCTGAAAAGCGCGCCGTTGCACTGGTCACCCACCTGGCAAGCGGGGTTCAAATATCGGTTTATCTCGCTGATAACAATGCACAAACTGATCTTGATCCGGAAATTATCGAAGCGGCGCTGAAAGCGCTTCACGACGACAAGAGCCGTATGATCGAGAGCCCTGACGGGGATGTGTTTATCCATGTCCACAATCCGCCGTTGCGGCTGATTATTGTCGGCGCGGTGCATATCGCCCAACCCCTGGCCCGCATGGCCGTAGTGGCGGGCTACGCGGTCACCGTGGTCGATCCGCGTCAGGCCTTCGCCAGCCCGGAGCGGTTCGACGGAGTGGCCATACGCAACGACTGGCCCGACGAAGCCATGCGGGCGCTCGATCCCGATGGGCGCACCGCCGTGGTCACTCTGACCCACGATCCCAAGCTCGATGATTCGGCTCTCGACGTGGCCCTGCGCTCACCGGCGTTTTACATCGGCAGCCTGGGCAGCAACCGCACCCACGGCAAACGCCGCGACCGGCTGACGGAACGCGGCTTCGACGATGCCGCCTTCGCCCGCATTCATGGCCCGGTGGGTCTCGACATCGGCGCCCTCACCCCGGCCGAGATCGCGCTCTCGATCATGGCCGAGATTACCCAGGTTCGGCGCCGCGGCGAAAGCCCATGAAATTCGGCGCCTCACCCCTCCATGAGGCGGAAGGCGCCGTCCTGGTTCATGGCTTGCGCCGTGACGGCCTGACTCTCAAGAAGGGCCGGGTTCTCGACAGCGACGATATCGCCCGATTACGTGCCGCCGGGATCGAAAGCGTCACCGTGGCGCGGCTCGAATCCGGGGATGTGGCCGAAGACGAGGCTGCTGGACGTATTGCCGAGGCGGCCAGGGGGGCAAACATCAGCCTGGGCACCCCTTTCACCGGCCGTTGCAACCTGTTCGCCGAGGCTCGCGGTCTGACGGTGATCGATCGTGCGCGCCTCGATGACCTCAACCGGGTCGATGAATCGGTGACGATTGCCACCGTCGAGCCCTTCACACCGGTCGAACCCGGTGACCTGGTGGCCACGGTAAAGATCATTCCTTTGGCAGTAGACGACGCGGTTCTCGAAGCCTGCATGACAAATTCCAGCGCCTTGATCCGCGTGGCGCCATACAGCCCCAAGACCGCCGGGCTCATTCAGACGATTCTGCCGGGCACCAAGGAGCGCCTCCTCGACAAGGCCGTCGAAGGACTGGGACGCCGCCTGGTCAACCTTGGCAGCACCCTGGAGCGGGATATTCGTTGTGATCACGACGAAGGTTGCGTGGCAAAGGCACTCGGCGAAATGATCGATGACGGTGTCGATCTGGTGCTGGTTCTCGGCGCCTCGGCCACGGTGGATCGCCGTGACGTGGTTCCGGCGGCCATCGTCCAGGCCGGCGGCGCGGTGGAACATTTTGGCATGCCCGTGGATCCGGGAAACCTGACCTTGTTGGCACGGCTTGGCGCCATGCCTGTCATCGGCTTGCCGGGCTCGGCGCGCTCGCCGCGTATCCACGGTTTCGACTGGCTGCTGCGGCGCATCATGGCCGATGTGGCGGTTGGTTCCGATGACATCATGGCCATGGGCGCCGGCGGCCTGCTCAAGGAGATCAGCCAACGGCCCCTGCCCCGGGTCAAGGCGTCACCGCGAATTCATTCGGATGAGCCGCACGCGCCACGCATCGCGGCGGTGATCCTGGCGGCTGGCCAGTCGCGGCGCATGGGGCCGGCCAACAAACTGCTCAGCGAGATCGACGGCAAACCCATGGTCGGCCATGTCATGGCCGCCGTCGACGCCTCCCGCGCCGGCCCGGTGATCGTGGTCACCGGCCATGACCATGCGGCAGTGCGCGACGCCCTCGCCAATCATCATGTGGAATTCATCCATAATCCGGACTACGACGCGGGGCTCAGCACCTCCCTGGCCGCCGGCCTCGCTGCCCTGCCCGGTGACGTGGACGGCGCCGTGGTCTGCCTTGGCGACATGCCGCGCATCAGCGCCGCCCTCATGGATCGCCTGATCGACGCCTTCGACCCGGATGGCGGCCGCGCCATCTGCCTGCCGACCCACCAGGGCAAACGCGGCAACCCGGTGCTATGGGCGGCCCGTTTCTTCCCTGAAATGCAAGTCGTCGAGGGCGACGTCGGCGCCCGCCACCTGATCGGCGAACACGGCGATATGGTTCACGAGGTCGAATGCGATGACGACAGTGTGTTGATCGACGTCGATACGCCCGAGGCCCTGGCGTCGTTGGTGAAGGATTCCTAGGGTAGCGGCCAGGCTTGCCGTGTACCGCTCAACGTCTTGAGAAACGCCACCAGCTGCGCCTGTTCTTGGTCGGTCAATTTGAGACGGTTGATCAGGCCTGACTGATTAGGGTGGTTACCGCCGCCCCGGTTGTAGTGGGCAACGACCTCTTCCAGAGTGGCATAGGCGCCGTTGTGCATGTAGGGGGCGGTGTCGGCGATGTTGTGCAGGTCCTGGGTGCGGAAGCGGCCGATGTCGTCCGGATCATGGGTCACCAGGGCGCGGCCCGGATCCTCGGTGAGTCGGCCCAGCCTTCGTAGCCCAGGCGCTTGGCGTCGAAGCGGATGACCGCCATGATCCGGGGGTCGCTGGTGATATGGCCATCTGGCACGCCGATGTTGTGGAACTGGCCGTCGCTGAAATGTGGCCCGTTATGGCAGGCAATGCAGCGCCCGCGCTTCATGAAGACGCCAAGGCCCCGCCGTTCGAAGTCATCGAGGGCATCGGTATCGCCGGCCATGTAGTGGTCGAACGGGCTATCCCGGTAGATCAGCGTGCGCTCGAAGGCGCCGATGGCTTGGCCCAGGCGCCTTGCGGTGATGGCGTCATCGCCAAAGGCGGCGGTGAAGGCCGCCACGTAATCGCCGTCGCCCTTGATTTGCGCCACGGCCAGGTCCGGATGGTTGTTGAGGTGCAGCACATTGCTCAGGAAACCGACCGGTTGTTCGTCCAGAGCCTCGACCCGGCCATCCCACAATAGCAGTTCCACATAACCCACGTTGATCAGTGACGGCGCGTTGCGGCGATCCACCTGAGAGGTAAAGGCCGGGCTGAGGGGCGCTGCCACTGTGAAGGCGTTGGTTTCGAGATGGCAGCTCTCGCACGACACCAGGCCGTCGCCGGACAGGCGCGGGTCCTTGAACAAGCGTTCGCCAAGGGCGACCTTGGCGGGCGTCATGGGATTGTCGGCCGGCGCCTCCACCGGCTTCAGCTTGCCGAACACCGAACGCACGATCATCGGCGGCGGGACAAATTCCTTGCTCCATGAGGCGGGCATGGCAACCGCCACAATCACGGCCACCATTACTGTGAGCACGACAAGGCGCGACCGCGGGTCCATGGGGTTTCCTTCACTGCCTATGGCATCCGCATTATGACATCGCGGGTCAATTAACGGCACGGAAAGCCGACCGAGTATCGACAGGCCCCATGGCCTGACAAGCTGCACCCCTTCTGCGTGCCGGATGGACTTCCCAAAATACTATCCGAAAGTATAGTATCTGGTAGCACCTCGCCCACGCCAGTTAAGGAGAGCAAACAGTGCCCTACAAGCTGACTTGGGAGGATCGTGGCGTGGTCGCTCAATATTGGGGCGTTATCACTTACGAAGTGCTTTTTCAGAGCAATGAGGAGCAAAAACTCGGTCCGAGGGACGATCACAACGAGTACGCCCTGGGCGTCTTTTCAAATTCAGTGGTGTTTGATGTGTCTGGTCCCGAGCTAAGGCGAATAGCAGCTATGGACGCGGCGGCATCACAAACAAAACCGAATTTTGTCGTCGCGATTGTTGCGGAACAAGCGGTAATTCATGGCTTGGCCAACATGTACCGCCTTCAACACGAAGCGGTTGGCGGACAATGGAATACGAATTTTTTTCACGACCGAAGAGGAAGCGAGACGACGGATTGCCGAGGTCCTGGATTAAGGGCGCGCAAGATCGAAGAACGCATGGACCGTGCGCACGTTACGCCGTTCCTTGAGGCAGACCACGTATTCCTG
>JAYGEF010000377.1:0-3046 GCA_046582535.1 Alphaproteobacteria bacterium | reverse complement strand
TCGCCTGGCCGATGCCCTGCACCACGGCGCCGTGGACCTGACCGTCAACCAGCATGGGATTGACCAGGCGCCCGAAATCATCGACGGCGGTGTAGGCCGCCAGGGTAACCACGCCGGTCTCCGGATCGATCTCGACCTCGGCCACATGGCAACCGTTGGGATAGGAGTCGCCATCGGCCTTAAACAACAAGTCGGCCGCCAGTTCGCCGCGTAACTCGTCGGGCATGTCGTCGCCGACCATGGCCCGGGCGACGTCGCCGAGGCTAATTGTGTTGTCGCTGCCGGCGACCGAGAATTTGCCGTCGGCATAATCGACCTCTCCGGCCGCTACCTGAAGCAGCTGCGCCGCCACCGCCCGGCCCTTGTCGATGACCATCTCGCTAGCCCCGGTCAGGGCCGAGCCGATCATCTGGGTCGAGCGCGATCCGAAACTGCCGACGCCGTCGGCCACCACATCACTGTTGCCCCAGGTAATGCGCACATCGGCAAAGTCGACGCCAAGCATGTCGACGAGCATCTGGGCATAGACCGTGGCGTGGCCCTGGCCATTGGATTGCGAGCCGACGAAGCCGTCGACCGTACCGTCCGGGTTGACCTGGACCCGGGAGAACTCCGTGGGCGGGCCGCCGGCATCCTCGAGATAACAGGCCAGGCCAATGCCGCGCAGGCGGCCGCGGTTGGTCGCCGCCTCGCGCCGAGGGGTGAAGCTGCGCCACGACGACTGATCAATCGCCTTGTCGAGACAGGCGGCGAAATCACCGCTGTCATAAGTCGTGCCCATGACCGACGTATACGGCATGGCCTCCGCCGAAATCAGATTGCGCCGCCGCATCTCGACCCGGTCGAGCCCCATCTCCCCGGCGGCCTGATCAACCAGGCGTTCCACCAGATAGATCGCCTCGGCCCGCCCGACGCCGCGATAGACGTGGACCGGCGTAGTATTGGTGAAGGCGCCCTGAAGGTGCATGTAAATGCAGGGAAAAGTGTAAACCGCCGACTGCACGGCGGACATGTGGTTGAGCGGCACATAGACCGCGCGCGGGGCGATATTGGCGCCCAGGTTGCAGGAACTGTTGACCCGCAGGCCAAGGAACCTGCCGTCGCTGTCGAGGGCCAGTTCGCACTGGGTGACCTGATCGCGCGACTGCAGATCGACCAGGAAGGTATCGCTGCGCGTTCCCGTCCATTTGACCGGCCGGCCCAGGCGCTTGGCCGACCATGCGACCAGCACATATTCCGGATAGGTAAAGCCCTTACCGCCGAAGCCGCCGCCCACATCGCCGGTGATCGCCACAACCTGGTCGGGTTCGATCCCCAGGCAGGTGGACAAATTGGCCTTGTGACGATGAACCCCCTGGGAACCGGCGATCAGGGTATAGCGGCCGGTCGCTTCGTCGTAAGCGCCAATGGCCGCCCGGGGTTCCATGTAGCTGGTGACCAGGCGGTTGTTGATCAACTCGAGACTGGTGACATGGGCGGCGGCGGCGAAGGCCGTGTCGACCGCGGCGGCGTCGCCCTTCTCCCAATCGAAAATACGATTGCCCGGCGCATTGTCACGAAGCTGTGGCGCGCCCTCGGCAAAGGCGGCCTTGGCGTCGGTCACCGCCACCAGGGGCTGATAATCGACCTCCACGGCTTCGGCGGCGTCGCGGGCCTGAAGCGCGGTTTCGGCGACGACCACGGCCACCGGTTCGCCGACGTAACGGACCTTGCCCTCGGCAATCAACGGATAAGACACATCGGGCATACGGCTGCCGTCGCAATTGAGAAATTCGGCGGAAGGGTCGCGCACCAGGGAGGGAATGCCGATAACACCGTCTGCGGTCAGATCGGCGGCGGTCAACACGGCCAGCACGCCGGGCATGGCGCGGGCCGCCGCACCGTCGATGGCGCCCAGGTCCGCATGAGCATGGGGCGAACGAACCACCGCCAAATAGGCCTGGCCATCGAGGTTCACGTCGTCGCTGAAATTGCCCTTGCCGACGAGCAACGCCTCGTCCTCGGTGCGGGGCACCGACTGACCGATTCCGAAATTCATTTAAGCCTCTCCTACGGGTACCAAACAGGGCGTCAGCTAAGACCAGAACGCCGTGGCGGTCAACGATGACGCAGGGCTTGGATGCCAGCGATCTTACGGCTAGCATGCCGGCCATTCATTTACAGGAGGGCGCTTCGGCGCGAGTGTTGGCATGAGCGATTCGACCGGCGGCGAAAACATCAAGTTCCTCGACAGCGACGTCCCCACTTTTACCGTCGAGGACGCCGTTCGGGTGGCGCGCGAGCTTTACGGTATCGAGGGCGAGTTCAAGCGGCTCTACAGCGAGCGCGACCAGAACTATCGCATCAGCAATGCGGACGGCCCCGCCTACGTGCTCAAGTTCGCCAACAGCGACGAAGACCCGGGTGTCCTCGACATGCAGCACCAGGCCCTGGCCCATGTGGAGAAGCGCAATCCCGAACTGCCGGTGCCCCGGGTCATTCGCACCAACGACGGCGCCATGAGCGACATGGTCGAAGACGCCGACGGCACGCCTCACATCGTCCGGGTGTTGAGCTACATGCCCGGCATCGACATCGGCCGTGTGCCGCTGACGCCCAAGCTGTTGCGCGCCCTTGGCGCCTCCACGGCCCAGCTCGGCAAGTCGCTGCGCAGCTTCTTTCATCCCTCGGGCGATCACGTTCTGTTGTGGGACCTGAAGCGCGTCCCCGAACTGCGCCACAACACCAGCGCCATCGCGGACGCCGGCCAGCGTCACCTCGTCGAAGACATCATCGACCACTTCACCGCTGAGATTTTTCCGCGCCTGGGCGATCTGCGGTGGCAGATCATTCACAATGACGTCAATTCATCGAACATTCTGGTGAGGGAAGACGATCATGAGCAGATCGCCGGCATCATCGATTACGGCGATATGGTTCACGCGCCGCTGGTCTGCGATATCGCCATCGCCGCCGCCGGTATCTCCCACCATGTGGACGATCCGGTTGCCGCGTTTTGTCAGGTCGCCCTGGGCTTCGACGACGTGACCTCGCTCGAGGCCGAAGA
>JAYGEF010000336.1:0-5666 GCA_046582535.1 Alphaproteobacteria bacterium | reverse complement strand
GTGTCCGACGAGCTACAGTCGCGCCTAATCAGCCATCACGAGTTGTCGCCGGCGGTTGCCGCCAATGTCATTCTGCAAAGTCGCGAGAAGGCGACTCTGGCCCTGCTGACACCGCAAAGTGGTACGGTCGATGTGGAGAATTTGGTCGAACAACTGCACAGCAACGGCCGGCTGACACCGACCATCATCCTGCGTGGGCTGTGTACCGGTGACCGCTTGTTCTTCGAGGCGGCCATGGCGCGTCTTGCCAATATTTCCGCGCCCAACGCCCATATTCTGATTTTCGACGCCGGGCCTCTGGGGCTCCGTGAGCTTTACCGCAAGTCCGGTCTCGACCAGGAAATGTTCGAGGCGATCCGGGCGGCGGTAAGCGTGGTCTGTGAGATGGAATATGACGGTGAGGACGACGACCGCGAACGTTTCCGCTCACGCATGATTGAGCGGTTCCTGACTCAGTTCGAGGGTCTTGATGTGGCCAATCTCGACTATCTGATGGCGCGTATCGGTAACATGGCGTCGACCCAGGCAGACGCCGCCGAGTAACTCGTTGGCGCCGCGCCGCGCGGTATTTTCTTGGCGCGGGTTGCCGACTGTTGCATAAGCTACGCCCGGTCCTTGGGAAAAGGGCGGGGGAAGCAGCGTGCGACTGATTCACGGTCTACATTTCGATAATATGCGGGGCGATATCTACGGCGGCCTGACGGCGGCCGTGGTGGCGTTGCCCCTGGCTTTGGCCTTTGGCGTGGCCTCGGGCGCGGGGCCGGTCGCGGGTTTGTATGGCGCTATTTTCGTCGGCCTGTTCGCCGCCTTGTTCGGCGGTACGCCGGCCCAGGTCTCCGGCCCAACCGGGCCCATGACCGTGGTCATGGCCGGGATTATTACCCAATACGCTCACGAGCCGGCACTGGCGTTCACCGTCGTCATGATGGGCGGGTTGTTCCAGGTGCTGTTCGGGATGTTCAAACTGGGCCGCTATATCAGCCTGATGCCGTTTCCCGTGATCTCGGGCTTCATGACCGGTATCGGCTGTATCATCATCATTCTCGAGATCGCGCCTTTGTTCGGCCATGCGACGCCGCCGGGCGGTGTGTTGGCCGTGGTGCTGGCGCTCCCTGATTTAGTGGCCGCGCCCCAGTGGTCCGCTCTGGCCGTCGGCATCTTGTCCCTGGGGATTGTCTATCTTATGCCGACGCGACTGGCGCATCTGGTGCCACCGCCCCTGGCGGCGCTGGTTGTCGGCACCGTCGTCGTCGCCTTTTTGCTTCCCGGCGCGCCGGTGCTTGGCGACATTCCCACCGGTTTTCCTGATCCCGGCCTGCCTCAATTCGAAGTCGCCTTGATCCCCGATATGGTCCAATCGGCCCTGGTGCTGGCCTTGCTTGGCTCTATCGACAGTCTGTTGACTTCGCTGGTCGCCGACAACGTGACTCAAACCCACCACGACTCCGACCGTGAACTCATCGGTCAGGGTATCGGTAACATGATCGCCGGTGCCTTCGGCGCCATTCCCGGTGCCGGCGCCACCATGCGCACGGTGGTCAACGTCCGGGCCGGCGGTCGGACACCGATTTCGGGAGCGCTTCACGCTCTGGTGCTGTTGGCCGTGGTTCTCGGTGTCGGCGGTCTCGCGGAGCGCATTCCCCACGCGGTATTGGCCGGCATTCTGCTCAAGGTCGGCGTCGATATTATCGATTGGGGCTATATCAAGCGCATGCATCGCGCCCCCAAGGCCGGTGTCTTCTTCATGGTGGTGGTAATGCTGCTGACCGTGTTCGTCGATCTCATCACGGCGGTGGGCGTCGGTATCGTGCTGGCCAGTTTGTTGTTCGTCAAACGCATGTCGGACCTGCAGATTGCCAGCATGAAGACCATCACCGGTCACAGCGACGAGACGCCTTTGAGCGACGAGGAATTAGCGCTGATCGAGGCCGGGCACGGCCGTATCATCATGTTCCACCTCAGCGGCCCGATCAGTTTCGGCGCCGCCAAGGGCCTCGCCCGGCGACTCGGCGCGGCCGACGAATACGGCGTTCTGGTGCTCGACCTGACCGCCGTGCCGATGATCGACTCTAGTGCCTCGCTGGCAGTCGAAGACGCGGTTCGCCAGGCTCATGACCGCCACAAGCCGGTCTATCTGGTTGGGGTCGGCCCGGCCATCGAGAACGTACTGCGGCAACTCGGTGTGATCGATATGATCGGCGAAGATCACCGCTATGAGACGCGTTTCGAAGCCCTGCGCCACGCGGTTGCCGATATTGCCGTCGAGGACGGGGACCCCGCGCCGGAAGACTAGGTGCCGGCCCGTCAACATCCTGTTTTGACGGCATAAATTGCTTCTAAATACCCACTGTTACAAATCGTAACACGCAGAAGTAATTAGTAAATTTCCGTAAAATTCCGTGGGTTAGTGCGGAATTAAGTTTTGTTTAACTTAATCCGCCCTATGACGGTTCGCGGGCTGTGCCAGGAGGGCCAGCCAGCCAGTTACTACGGTGAAGTATGTGACGCTCGACAGATATGTAGGAGAAAACGAATGTCGAATGAACCTGAAGTAAGCGGACCTACCATTGATGATGTTGAAGATCAGGCGGGCCAAGAAATGGCCGGTCATACCGCCTCGGATAAGGCGATGACCGCCAGTGACAAATCGTCCGGTTTTCGTTTTAGGATTTCCGGCAAAATCCCGGCGCTGGTTTTCGTCAGCGCCGTCGTGTCTTGCGTCGCCGTTGGCGCTTTGAGCTATTTTAGTAATTCGAGCGCCCTGGAAACGTCGGCTCAGGACAAGTTGACCGCGCTGGCCGAAACCCGGCGTCTCGCGCTCGGCGATTACCTCGACACGATCAGACAGGACATCGTCTTCCAATCGTCGAACCCGACGGTGCATGAGGCCCTCAAGAGCTTCTCAAGCGCCTGGAACAGCATGGGCGAAGGCCAGACCGCGACCCTGCAGCGCCTCTACATTGACGACAACCCGAACCCGACCGGGAGCAAGGAAAACCTCGACTTCGCGCCGGACGGATCGGTCTACAGCACGATCCACGCCCAGTTCCACCCATGGTTCCGCCAGTTTCTGCGCGAGCGCGGCTATTACGACATCTTCCTGTTCGATACCGACGGCAATCTCGTCTACACGGTGTTCGAGGAACTCGACTACGCGACCAACCTGAACACCGGCCAGTGGCGCGACAGCGATCTCGGCAATGCGTTCCGTGCCGCTGTCCAGGCGGGCGCCGGCAGCGATCTGCATTTCTTCGATTTCCAGTCCTATGCGCCGAGCCACGGCGCGCCGGCGGCGTTCGTCTCTACAGCCATTGTGGACGAGGCCGGCAAGACCGTTGGGGCGTTGGTGTTCCAGATGCCGATCGATCGCATGAACGGCGTCATGCAGGTCTCCGCCGGCATGGGCGAGACCGGCGAAAGCTACATCGTCGGCGGCGATTATCTCATGCATAGAGATTCGCGTTTTTCGGAAGAGTCGACCATCCTGGTCAACGAGGTCAAGACGGCCACTGTCGATGCCGCGCCGGCCGGTGAATCCGGCGTCAGGACGATTGCCGACTACCGGGGCGTCGATGTGCTTTCGGCTTACGGTCCGCTCGACTTCCTAGGCGCGCGCTGGGCGATTATCGCCGAGATCGACGTTGAAGAGGTCTTCGCGCCGGTCGTCAGCGCCAGAAACTTCGCTCTCATGGTCGGCACCGCGGTGATACTCGTGGTCTCGCTCCTCGGCTTCCTGGTGGCGCGTACCATCTCGCAGCCGATCAAGCTCCTTGAAGGCGCCAAGCGGACACTTGCCGGCGGCGACACCACGATTGTCGTGCCGGCGGCCGAGCGGGTCGATGAAGTCGGCGATATGGCCCGCGCCGTGAAGGTCTTCAAGGATCAGGCCATCGAGGCTGATCGCCTAGCCGAAGCGCAACGGGCCGAGCAGCAGGCCAAGGAGGAGCGCCAGGCTCGCGTAGAAGCCTTGACCAGCGACTTCGACAGCACCATCTCGACCTCCCTTGATACGGTCAGCTCGGCGTCCACTGAAATGCGTTCAGCGGCCGAGAGCATGGCCTCGACGGCGGAAGAAACCAGCCGCCAGAGCCAAGCTGCGGCAGCTGCGTCCGCGCAGGCGTCGAGCAATGTCCAGACGGTGTCCGCGGAAATGTCGTCCTCGGTCAACGAGATCGCCCGTCAGGTGGCCCAGTCGGCGCAGATGGCCAGGGACGCGGTCGACGAAGCCGATAAGACCAACAGGTCGGTCCAGAGCCTGGCCGAGGGCTCTCAGAAGATCGGCGAGGTGGTTGATCTGATCAGCGACATCGCCAGCCAGACCAACCTGCTGGCTCTCAATGCCACCATCGAAGCGGCGCGTGCCGGCGATGCGGGCAAGGGCTTCGCGGTTGTGGCTTCCGAGGTCAAGAGCCTGGCGACGCAAACCGCCAAGGCAACCGAGGAGATCGCGGACCAGATTACCGCCATCCAGACCGCCACCGACGAGTCGGTATCGGCCATCGCGGGCATCGGCAAGAAGATCGGCGAGATGGACGAGATCTCGACGGCCATTGCCTCTGCTATCGAGGAGCAGGGTGCGGCGACCGGCGAGATCAGCAACAACAGCCAGCAGGCCGCCGCCGGCACCCAGTCGGTGTCGGAAAACATCACCGCGGTCAACCAGGCGGCGACGGAGACCGGTACAGCGGCCAGCCAGGTGCTGGACTCTGCCGGTGACCTGGCCAAACAGTCTGAACTGCTCCGGACCGAGGTCGATAAGTTCCTGTCTGGCATCAGAGCGGCATAACGACGTCGTTCGATTTGTCAAAATCGAGGGCGGTGGCTTCAGTCACCGCCCTCTTTTCTTATGTTGGACGCCGCAGTATCAGGGTGCGCCAATCGCCGAGGGCGAGGTGGTGATCAAAGACCAGGCCGCCGGCCACGTGAGCGGTGATGACGTCATCCGCCTGGCGTGACAACAGCCCGGCCAGCACCGCGACACCGCCGGGCGCCAGACAACCGGCGAGACCGGCGGCCATGGCAATCAGCGGCCCAGCCAGGATGTTGGCGGTAATCAGGTCATAGGGCGCGTTAGCGGCGATGGTGTCGCTGGCGTACCCGTCGCTTTCCAGGACTCGAACCAGATGGTCGACGCGGTTGCCCTCGGTGTTCGCCTGAGCTGTCGCCACCGCCGCCGGGTCGATATCGCTAGCCACCACCGGCACGTCCCAGGTTTTTGCCATGGCCATGGCCAGGATGCCGGAACCACACCCCATGTCGAGGGCCCGGGCGACCGTGTGGTGATCCGCCAGGTCGTCAAGGGCGAGTAGACAGCCATGGGTGCTTTCGTGTTCGCCGGTACCGAAGGCGGCGCCGGCATCGACTTCGAGATCGATGGCGTCGCCACCGGCGGCCGGCAGGTGGGAGCCATGAACGTAATAACGCCCGGCCTGAATTGGCGGAAAGATGGCCTGGGAGGCCGCCACCCAATCGGTCTCGGGCACCGCCTCGAAGATCGTGTCTGGCGGCTCTATGTCGGTCGTGGCGGCGGCTGCCTTGATGCTGGCACGCAGGGCCGATGGATCGATATCCCCGGCGACCAGGGCTTCCATGTGAATCAGGCCGTCAACCGGGTCTTCGTCGATGGTGAGAGCCAGGACGTGGTCTTCCAGGGCGGCTTCGAATGC
>JAYGEF010000355.1:0-3472 GCA_046582535.1 Alphaproteobacteria bacterium | reverse complement strand
GCTTGCCTGTTAGGCGTTCCAAGTACAGCCAATCCACGAACACATTGTGATCCAGGTGGGCATGAATGGAGCCGAAAAAGCTCGGACGACTCGCGAAGTACTCCGACGCTGGCAGGCGCGAGCAGGCCGTGTGTAGGCGATGATTGCTCCAGTGGCTGTTTCGTGCTTGCGAGACGAGGTACGCGCTGAGTCCGGGAGGCGATCCTTGTCCGTCCATATCCTGATCCCTTCTAGTGAGGCTACCTGGCTCCCTTCTACCACGCTCCGATCTGCCAGCAGCATCATCCGGTTCACTGGTGCAACCATGGTCGACAGACTTAATGGCCGCTATGGGTCAGGAACGGAATTCGGTGACGGTCACTATGAAGTCTGCTTTCGGGGTAAAAACGGACACAATCTCTACGGGCCTCTATTCGCTGCTCCTTGGTATTCTCCAGTCCCCTGGGCCGGCGGCAGGCGATCGTCCCGTGCCGGCCGCCCTACACCGCCTCGAAGCCCTCGAATTGGGGATGGCCCAGGTAGATGCTCTTTTTGCTCGGATCGCCGGCGTTGGCGTGGGCCTTGCGGAAGGCTTCCGACTTGGTCCAGGCCTCGAAGGCCGAGCGCCCGGCCCACACGCTGTGGGAGGCGTAGAGGGTGTGATCGTCGGCTTCGGGACCGCGCAGCAAGTGGAATTCCTTGAAGCCGGGAACATCGTCGAGGAAGGTTTCACGCTCCGCCCAGATGCGTTCGAAGGCGGCTTCCTCGCCCTTGACGATTTGGAAGCGGTTCATGGCGATAAACATGGCGGTGTCCCCTCAGTGTTTCAGACTATCGCGAAACTTACGGTCGCGTTTGATGTGCCATTCCCGGCTCATGGCCTCGCCGCGGTTCTGGTAGCGCTCGGCGTAGAGCAGCGCCCATTGGCGGCCCCGGGTGGAGCGGGCGCCAGTCCCTGAATTGTGCTTCTCGAGCCGGCGGTCAAGGTCCGTGGTCCAGCCCACATAGGTGCGATAGCCGTCGTCACCCTGGCTGCCCAGCACATAGACGAAGCAGGCCACCGCCGCTTATCCGGCCGCCGCCTGCTTATCGCCGGCGGCGCCGCGCTGGTAGTCCTTGATATCGGTGAATTCAAGCTTGGGCCAGCGGTCGATCTCGTAGTTGAGCAGAAACACCGATTCGGCGAGGAACACCGGATCGCCATCCAGGTCCGAGGCCAGGGCCAGGCGGTGGCGGTCGGTGAAACGGTCGAACTCGGCTTTGTCGTCGCTCCGCACCCAGCGCGCCGCCGCGAAGCGCGACTCCTCGAAGCTCACGGGCAGGCCATATTCCACCTTCATGCGTTGTTTCAGCACGTCGAGCTGCAGGGCGCCGACCACGCCGATGATCGGCGGGCCGCCATCGAGCGGCGCGAACACCTGGACCACGCCCTCCTCGGCCATCTGCTGCATGGCGGCGTGCATCTTCTTGGCCTTGAGGGCGTCTTCGAGGCGCACCCGGCGGAGAATTTCCGGCGCGAAACTGGGCACCCCGCGAAACGCCAGGGTCTCGCCGTCGGTCAGGGTGTCGCCGATTCGCAGGGTGCCGTGGTTGGGGATGCCGACCACGTCGCCGGCCACCGCCTCCTCGGCCAGGGCGCGCTCCTGGGCAAAGAAGAACTGCGGCGTGTTGATGCTGATGAGCTTGCCGGTGCGCATGAGCTTGGCCCGCATGCCCCGGGTCAGACGCCCCGAGCAGACCCGCATGAAGGCCATGCGGTCGCGGTGGTTGGGGTCCATGTTGGCCTGGATCTTGAAGACGAAGCCGGTCATGCCGTCCTCGTCGGGCGTCACCGTACGCGTGTCGGCGATCTGCGGCTGGGGCGGCGGCGCGATCTCGGCCAGGGTGTCGATCAGAGCGCGAATGCCGAAGTCCTTGAGGGCGCTGCCGAACAGCACCGGCGACAGATGACCCTCGCGATAGCTGGTCAGGTCGAACGGCCGGCTGGCGTCGCGCGCCAACTCGATGCCCCCGACCACCGCCTCGGCCTGGCTGCCCGGCACCAGAGCGGCAATTGCCGGATCGTGGGGGCCGCTGACTTTGAACCCCTCGGCGTCGGAATCCAGTTGCTGCACCCGGTCGTTGGCCAGGTCGTAGACCCCGGCGAAGCTGCGGCCCTGACCGATCGGCCAGTTGAGCGGCGTGGTATCGAGGGCCAGGGTCTTCTCGATCTCGTCGAGCAGGTCGAACGGGTCGCGGCCCTCGCGGTCGAGCTTGTTGATGAAGGTGATGATCGGGATGTCGCGCAGGCGGCAAACCTCGAACAGCTTGCGCGTGCGGGCCTCGATACCGCGCGCCGCATCGATCACCATAACCGCCGAATCCACCGCACTCAGGGTGCGGTAGGTGTCCTCGGAGAAATCCTCATGGCCCGGCGCATCGAGCAGATTGAAGACGCAATCGCCATAGACGAAGGTCATCACCGAGGTCATCACCGAGATGCCGCGCTCGCGCTCGATAGCCATCCAGTCCGGGCGGGTCTGGCGGCGGTCGCCCTTGGCCTTGACCTGGCCGGCAAGCTGGATCGCCCCGCCGAACAGCAACAGCTTCTCGGTCAGCGTGGTCTTGCCCGCATCGGGATGCGAAATAATGGCGAAGCTGCGGCGCGGCGCGGCTGATGTGGTGGCTCGGCTCATGACGGCCTATAGGGCTCGGGAAAGGAGTGGGCGCAACCTAACGGAAGCGCACGCTTTCACAAAGACTCTTCTCGCCGCTCGACCACGTCATCCGGCGCGAAGCGATACTGCAGATCCCGGACCGCCGGGTCGTCACTTGCGCTACAACGGTCCTTGAGCGCCCACATGACCTTTGCCGCCGTTGTCTGGTCCCAGAACCAGCGTACCAGTTCGTCGCTCGACGCCTGGCCGGGCTGGGCGGTGACCGCCTCGAAGTAATAGGCCCGCAGATCGTCGCAGGCGAAGATCAGCATATCGCCGTCCGGCACCTCGGGGCGCGGGTTGGCCATGGGGCTGTCGCCCAGATGCGAGACGATAAAGGCCGGAATATCCTCGACCGGAATAGCGCTCGATCCCACGGAGCTGCCGCCGCGTTTCTGCAACGCGACCTCGTGCCACGGTACCAGCCGGGCGCGCTCCTGTTCCAACGCCACCAGCAGGGGCTCGCGGCCGTCGTCCTCGACCGGCGGCGCCAGGTTGATGGGGCAGACCCAGCCGCTGCTCTCTTCGTCGGCGTCGGGGGTTGGCGCATCGTCGGGGAAATCGACCAACAGGGGGCCGGGGCCGGCGTCGGATTCCAACAACCCCAGAGCGGCCAGCACAACGCGTTTTTGAAACGCCGGATCGTTGGGCACGCCGATTGGCCGGCCCATCTCGAACGGCACCCATAGAGCGCGGGGCGGTTTCATGATCACCGTGTGCTCGCGCACCAGACTGACCTGGGTGGTCGCCAGTCCGTCGCCCTCGAAATAATGTCCCAGCCCGCCCACGGCGCGCGT
>JAYGEF010000313.1:0-8109 GCA_046582535.1 Alphaproteobacteria bacterium | reverse complement strand
CGCCGGCGCTACCCTCGAAGACCTCACCGTCGATGACACATCGAAAAGTGCCTTCGAGGACGTAGAAAATCTCGTCGTAGTTTATGAACCAGTCAGCATCAATGTTGTCGACCTCCAGGATACCGAAGCCGAGACCGCCACTCAGCGGCTGGCGGACGATGCGCGCGAAGCGCGACGTCACGGGGTCCTGACCGACACGGTCCTCGAAGACGACATCCTCGGCCTTGATGACTTTGGCTTTCCACATTTTCCGGCTCCTCCAGTTCTATTTCAGTCAGCCCGCCGCCCTGCCCCGGGGAAAGCCGCTCCCGTCTCACAGTCGACGCTCGATTGATACGGCGCCAACAAGCGCGGATTACGAACGTCATGCTGCTGAATTAGCGATGCAATGTCCACCTTTTGGCTCGCCGTGAGCGTTCCCGGCGCCGCCGGTCGGGAAAGTCCCCATGGCCATGGCTTTGCCGTCCTGTTAGCTTGCCCGCCCTCGCCGACTCGGAACTCCACAGGCTATCGAAACCATGACATACCGACCCCTCTTCGCCGCGCTCCTGACACTGATGTTGGGCTTCAGCACCGTGTCCCGGGCGCAATCCGCCGCCGACGACATTATTGCCGTGGTCAATGGCGAGGCCATTACCGAAGCCCATGTGATGATGTTCTATCAATCCCTGCCTCAACAGTATCAGCAGGTTCCCGTGGAGACCCTGCGCGACCAGATTTTCGAGAGCCTCATCGAACGCAAATTACTTGCCCAGGCGGCGCGCCTGGCCGGCATGCTCGAGAACGAGGAAATCAAGCAGCGCATCGACTTCATTACGGATGACGTTCTGCAGCAGGCCTATCTGAACCAGCTAGTCGAGACCCGCGCCACCGAGGAGGCTCTGCGGGCCGCCTATGCGGAAATGGTCGCCGGCTATGGCACCAGCGATGAAGTTTGGGCTCGTCATATCCTGCTGGAGAACGAAGCCGACGCCCGCGCGGTGATCGCCGAACTGGAAGCCGGCGCCGACTTCGCGGAATTGGCCAAGACACGCTCGACCGGGCCGTCCGGCGCCAGTGGCGGCGATCTCGGCTACTTCGTCCGCGAACAGATGGTCGCCCCCTTCGCCACCGCCGCCTTCGAACTGGAGATCGGCACCATGACCAGTGATCCGGTTCAGACCGAGTTCGGTTGGCATGTCATCAAGGTCGAGGGCCGCCGTCCGACCACGCCGCCGAGCTATGAGGAAGTCAGGGGCGAGCTACGGACGCAAGAGGCGCAAGCCGCGCTCACCGAACGTCTTACCGAACTGCGGGCCACCGCGGAAATCCAGCGCATGGACAAGGACGCCGCCCAATAGACGTTTCCGCCGTCGCCATCGGGCGATGATTTATGTCAAAGTACTGATAAGGTTTCGCTGACATCCTGCAACGCTGGAAAGCTGGTCAGGATTCAAATGCAGGAAACCTTCTCGGTATCACCATTGCGCGGCGATCGCATTCTTCAAGCCTATCCCCTGATCCGCGCAGCGGCCGGGAAGACATCGGTCGAGGAATGGCGCGCCTATATCAAGGCTATGCTCGCGGCCAAGAGCAAAGGTGGCGTCGCCCAGGACGTCGTCGGCATCTGTTCGTCGAACAACTACCTGCGCGGCCTGTTCACCTATCGAGTGGTCCCCGACATTCACCACCAGCGCACCCTGAATGTCGAATATTTTGTCGTCGAAAGCGTCTTCTCGCCGCGCGGGATTGCCACGGCGCTGATGGATAATGTCGAAGCGGCGGCGCGAGCAGAGCGGTGCAACGCCATTCATGCCAATCTGCCCTCGACCGGCAACTGGCTGGTCAAGATGCTCCATGACCGGGGTTATGGCTCAGGCACCTGGCAGCTGTGCAAACCCCTCACCGACGACGGCACGACCAGCGCCGTGGATTAGAATTCTCCCAATTGTCGGTGGCCACCACATGAGGTTCGTGGCATGACGGTCCCTGACCGCAAGTCGACGACTTCATGGGTGGTGGGAATGGCCAAACGGACTCCGACAATAATTGGCGCGCTTGTTGTGGCGTGCTTCATGGGCGCCGCGGCGCCGGCCCCGGCCGGCGAGCCGACACGCGCCGCGCGACACATGATCGCCACCGCCAACCCCCATGCCAGCCAGGCGGGACTCGCCATTTTGCGGCGCGGCGGCAGCGCCGTGGATGCGGCAATCGCCGCCCAAATGGTGCTGGGCCTTGTCGAGCCGCAGTCGTCGGGTATCGGCGGCGGCGCTTTCCTGCTCGCCTATGACGCCGACGCCGACGCGGTTCATGCCTACGACGGCCGCGAAACCGCGCCGATGGCGGTGACACCGGACCTGTTCCTCAAGGCTGATGGCGCGCCCATGAAGTTCTACGACGCAGTGATCGGCGGCCGCGCCGTAGGCGTGCCCGGCCTGGTGGCCATGCTGGAACTGGCCCATCAGCGCCATGGCATGCTGCCCTGGGCAGCACTGTTTGAGCCGGCTATCGCCCTGGCCGAGGCCGGCTTCGAGGTCTCGCCAAGACTTCACTATTTGATCAGCGAGGCAACCGGCATTGACCGCTACGACGTGGCGCGGGCCTATTTCTTCACCGCCGACGGCAAGCCCAAGCCGGTCGGAACGCGGCTGTTCAACCGGGCCTACGCGGCGACCCTGAAGGCCATTGCCGCGGGCGGTGCCAAGGCCTTCTATGAAGGCGACATTGCCGCCGATATGGTGGCCGCCATCACCGGCGCAGGGGGCAATCCCGGGGTCATGTCCATGGCCGATCTCGCCGCCTACAAGGCCAAGGACCGCGCCGCCGTGTGCCGGCCCTATCGGCAATGGCGAGTCTGCGGCATGGGGCCACCGAGCTCGGGCGGGGTCACCACTCTGGCAATTCTCGGTCTGCTCGAACACTTCGATCTGGCGGCTTTGGCGCCAGGATCGGCTGAGGCGGTGCATCTGATCAGTGAAGCCAGCCGCCTGGCCTATGCCGACCGCGCCCGCTTCCTCGCCGACAGGGATTTCGTGTCGGTCCCGGTGCGCGGCCTGCTGGATCGCGGTTATCTCGCCGATCGGGCCGCGTTGATTGACCGCGAGCAGTCCATGGGCACGGCCGAGGCCGGCACGCCGCCCCACGACGATGGCGCGCCGCGTGCCAGCGAACCGGGAACCGAGCAATTCTCGACCACCCATCTCAGCGTCATCGACGCCGAGGGCAACGCCGTATCCATGACCTCGAGCGTTGAGAGCGCATTCGGCTCGCGCCTCATGGTGCGCGGCTTCATGCTCAACAATCAGCTCACTGACTTCTCGTTCCGTCCCGCGGTGGATGGCGTCCCCGTGGCCAACCGGGTGGCGCCGGGCAAGCGGCCGCGTTCATCCATGGCGCCGACCCTGGTGTTCGACGAAAGCGGCCGGTTATTGCTCGCCATTGGCACGCCCGGCGGGTCCCGTATCATCGGCTACGTCACCCAGGCGCTGATCGCCATGCTCGATTGGGGCCTCGATGCCCAGCAAGCGCTCGATCTGCCCCATCATGTGAACCGCAACGGACTGATCGATCTCGAATCCGGAACGCCGTTGGCCGATCTGGAAGCGGCACTGGTCGAACGCGGCCATGACGTCCGCCTGCGCGGTCTGAACAGTGGGTTGCATGCCATCGTGGTCACTCCGGATGGCCTCGAAGGCGGCGCCGATTCGCGCCGGGAAGGGATTGCCGTGGGCGACTAGAGCACCTACCCAGTCGATTAACGAATATGAATGCTCCATGGGGCTAAATTTCGTGGCAATGGAATGATCGGGGCTTCTGGCGAAACTGAATGATTGATATGGATCTCAAGTCGGCCAACGTGGTTCTCCTGGAGGAGAACAGCGCTATCCGACGTCTGGTCAAGAGCACCTTGTTGGGAATCGGATTCGGCACGGTCAACGAATGTGGCACCGCCGAGGCCGCGCGCCGTATTGTCGAAAGTACCGAGTCCGATCTTTTGATCGTCGATCTCGACCACGAAGGTGAAGCGGTCTGCGCTATCATCAACGACATTCGCCATGCCCGCGTCGGCAACAACCCGTTTGTCACGATTATCGGCCTGAGCCACAACCCGGCCGAGGAGGTCATCGAGAAAGTCCTCGACGCGGGCACCGACGATCTGGTCAGAAAGCCGATTTCAACCAAACTGCTCAGTGAGCGCATCACCAACCTGATCCAGAATCGCAAGGACTTCGTCGCCACGTCGGATTACGTCGGCCCGCAACGCAGCAAAGGCGTCCGCCCGGAGACCGAAAACGCCGCCAAAGTCGAAGTCCCTAACCGGCTGCGCGACAAGGTATACGGCAACAAGAGGCGCGACGGCGCCGGAAAGATTGACGAGGGCGCTATCCAGCGCGCCGCCGAGGCCGTCAATCTGCAGCGGCTCAGTGGCCTCGTCCTGCTGATCATCAACAAGTCGGCCCAGCTTGAGGGCGCCATCGCGGGCGGCGCCAGCAGCGTCGATATTGTCGAGGATGTTTCCAGGCTGTCCCATCTGGTCTCCGAGGCCAAGCGCATCAGACTGTCCCAGGGTGTCCACGACACGTCGCAGCTCAACGCCTCCATGGCCCGGGTCATGACGGCGATATCCGAATCGCCGGCGCCCAGCGTGCGCCAGGTTGAGGTCCTCCGCCTCCATGCCCAGGCCATTGCCGCGACAACCCGTGGCGACACCACTGCCGCCGGCAAAGTGGTCTCCGCCTTCAACGAAGTCACCCCCAGCGAGCCGCAATCCGTCGCTGCCGACTAGAGCCAATTTGGTTACCACGGGCGTGTTGGCCATACGGCCATGGGCACGGCGCCATGGGAGACATTCAACCGCGCAGCGGTTATCGCTTGCTTGAAACGGGAATAGGCCCAATATCCCATCTGATTGGATTGATTCTCGATTGACCAGGCTGTTCATGGCGACCGACGCCCACCGCACCTCTTCTCCAGACCTACCCTCCGCCTTGCCGGCGCCGGATATTTCGCAGGTGCCCAACGCTATTATGCCCGTGTGCGCGGCATGCGAAATCCGTCAGTTCACATTCTGCTCGGCACTCCAGGACGAAGAGCTGGGCCATCTCCAGGCGATCGTGCGCCAGGTCCGCATGGCACCTCAGCAACTGTTGTTCCAGGAGGGCGACGACGCGGGCAACGTCTACAACATTCTCGGCGGCATCCTGAAGCTCTACAAACTGCTGCCCGATGGCCGCCGGCAAATAACCGGTTTCGTCCATCCGGGTGATTTTCTCGGCATCGCCGCCAGCGGCATCTATTCCTACAGCGCCGAAGCCATTACCGATGTTGCCCTGTGCCGTTTTCCCCGGCGCCAGCTTTATCTGTTGTTCGACCGCTTTCCCAAGCTTGAGGGACGGTTGCTCGGCATCACCACCGACGAGTTGACCGCCGCCCAGAATCAGATGCTGCTGCTCGGCCGCAAGACGGCGGCGGAGAAACTGGCGTCGTTCCTGCTGTCCCTGGGCACTCGCATGAACGGCGAAGGCGGTGAGGAAAAATCGATTCCCGTACCGATGACCCGGAGCGACGTGGCTGATTACCTGGGCCTTACGGTTGAGACCGTAAGCCGCACGCTCAGTCGTCTCAAGAAATCGGGGCTTATTGAAATTTCCGAAGCCCACCGCATTACCATTACGCAGCTCGACGCGTTGCAGGACATCGCCGAGGGCTTCTAGGGGGACAACGATGCCTGCGATCCTGATAACCGGCGCCAACCGCGGCCTCGGGCTGACGTTCGTCAAACAATACGCCGCCCATGGCTGGCGCATCTTCGCCTGTTGCCGAAATCCCGACGATGCCGGGACTCTCAACACCGTGGCTGGCGCGGCCGGCGACACCGTGTCGGTCCACGCCCTGGACATCACCGACGGCGCCTCGGTAGCGGCCCTGGCCGATGAACTGTCCGGCCAACCCATCGACGTGCTGCTCAACAACGCCGGCGCCTACCTCGACAAGGGTGTCACCTTCGGCGCCGCCGATTTCGCCGCCTGGGAGCAGACCTTCCGCATCAACACCCTGGGGCCCATGCGCATGGCCGAGGCCTTCGTCGGCCAGGTGGCGCGCAGCGAGCGCAAACAGATCGTCTGCATTTCCAGCAAGATGGGCAGCCAAGCCGACAACTCCAGCGGCGGCGCCTATGCCTATCGAGCATCGAAGGCGGCGCTCAACGCCGTGGTCCGCAGCCTCGCTGCCGACCTCAAGGATCAGGGCATTACCGCCGTGGTGTTTCACCCCGGCTGGGTATCGACCGACATGGGGGGCGACGCCGCGCCGGTCAAGCCGGCGGCCAGCGTCCACGGTCTGAGAGAAGCCATAGAAGGCTTGAGCCCGGCGGATTCAGGCCGCTTCCTCAATTACGACGGCAGTGAGATCCCCTGGTAGGCGGCAAATGAAAGGGGCGCCGAAAACGGAGCCCCTTAGTCATTTCGATAACCGAAAACTTAGCGCACGAAGACGTGGACCTCGTTGGTCTGCACCGCGCTGCTGGTCGCCGTCGACAGGGTAACCCGGTCACCGGATAATCCCATATCGGTCAGCGAGCGAAACACCTGCTCGGCATTGCGCTTGGACTCGTTGGTGTTAAGCGCCACCTGAGCCGGTGTACCCGAATTGGGGGCGACGGCGATGATATCGAAATTGGCCATGGGCACCCGATCAAGCGCCCGGGACAGGGCACTGTAAAGCGCCTGCTGGTAGGGCACGTCGGGCCGGTCAAAACGGATCACCACCAGCGGCTGGCGGTTGGCATGCATACCTAGGCTGGTGGCCGACCTGACCGCCGAGGTCTGGGTCGCCACCGCGGCGGCAAACGCCCGTGAGGCCAGCGGCGGGCCGAACATCTCACCGTTCTTGACCGCCAGGGACAAGGCGGTGAGGTTGCGCCGCTCATTGTTGACGTAAGCGGTCTGGCGCGAAATCGTCTCGTGAATTTCATTCAGCAGACGGTCGATCAGCACCACCGTGCGATTAACCTCGTCCTCGATGAGGGCGAGCTGGCGATGATCTTCCTCGACCGCGCCGGAAAGCCCATAGGCCGCGCTGATCGACTCGACCAGATAGGCCGACATGGCCGACTGCCCGGCAATATCGTTGGCCAGGGTGTTGAGCGCAGCGATGTCCGTGAGAATGCGGTCGAGTTCGCTCTGGGCCGTATTCCACTGACTGACCAGCACCGGGTTGCCCGGCGTGGTGCCAATTTGCAGACGGGCGCTGATCGCCGCGACAATGGCGTAATAGCGTTGGGCGTTCTGCTCGGACACCACGCGCAATTGCTGGAAGCGAGCATTGCCGTTGCCGATCGCCGACTTGAGCGACTGCAGCTCATTGGCATGCTGGCTGACCTTGGCCCCGACAAAGGTACCGGTGGCGCCAATCGGCTGGGCCGCATAACTGGTCGCGGCCAACGAGCCTGAATACTGCGGCACCGTTGATGGCGGTGGCGACAATGTCGGTTGTAACTGTTGCTCGGACGGTGACGGCCCGACGACGATGCGCTCGCTCGCCTGACCGGACGGCTCATCGCCGGTCAGCGTCGACCACAAACCATCATTAACGAAGCTGCACCCCCCCAAAAGGAACACGCTCCCAAGCACCGCAACGCTTATCTTCTGGCGTCCCATGCGTTCGACCCACTCGCTTATCATTGATAACGCACCAACCGCAGTGTCATTCGGCATTTTTCCAACGGAAAACGGATAGCATTAACCGTTTCCCGAATTCGGTGCCGAGTGTACTCAAAGGGTTAGGGGTCCACAAGCCCGATCTGGAGGCTCTGATTCGGCGCCCCTGGCGATGGCGGAAAAGCTTGCGCCCTGCAGCCGGGATGAGTAGGTTCCCCCTGCGTTGGCCACCGGGCCATCGCCCACGCGCCCGTAGCTCAGCTGGATAGAGCACCAGACTACGAATCTGGGGGTCGGGAGTTCGAATCTCTCCGGGCGCGCCACTCTCTCCTACGACATACTACTGTAAAGCCCCCTTTCTATGTACCACTTTCTAATAGAGTCTCGGGCACCGGTGGACGCATGTTCAGAGCCTGATGTGGGCGAATGTGATTGTACTGTTTCAGCCAGGTTTCGATGACGATCTGAGCCT
>JAYGEF010000302.1:0-4072 GCA_046582535.1 Alphaproteobacteria bacterium | reverse complement strand
GGATTTTCAAATGCCGAACGAAAATTCCTGTAAAACCAACATTACGTTATTTTTTATCATGGCATGAATACAGTTTTATTTTATATGGCGAATAAGATGTTAACTTTTTATTAATACAATTTACTGTAGAAGGCGTCGGTCTCGCTGAATATTTTGCTACAGCTAAGAATTGCTGGGCGATGCTTGGTTCGGCTGGGGCAATCGATGCCAATGTTGGTGAGCCCAATGTTGGTGAGACCAATGTTGGTGAGCAATGACACCTCCAACTCAAACCACTGATATGGACCCAGAAAACATCAGCCAAATTGGTCACGATGTGGATGCGCTGCTGTGCTTTACCGCGCGCAAAGACACGTCGAATCGCGCCGTACTGGTCAGCATTGGCGAGGCTTTGTTCGATGATGTAGAGGAGGTCCTCAGTGATCATGAGCGCGAGCTGATGTCCAACGCGCTCAAGGTCCTGGTGCGTGAACTGGAGGACAGCATTCGCCGCGAACTGACGGCCGGTGCGGGGGTCTCTCGTAAGCTTGCGGAATCATTCGAGCGTCATGGTCGCGACATTGCTTATCCGATCCTTGCCGGGGCCGGTCTATTGCGCGCCGACGAACTGATCGAAGCGGTCAAGCATCGGGTGCAGACCCACCGCCTCGTGCTCGCTCTTAAGCATCTGCGGCGGCAAGCCGCGAGTACCAACCGAAATCGCGAGCAGGACGATAGCGTAATCCAATCCCTGTTGCGCGAACCGTCGTGCCAGACGCTGGAGAGTCTTAAGCACTATCTGGCGGCTGAGTCCGGGCGGGTCGATACATTTCAGAACCCGCGTATTCGCCCGATCGACCTGCCAGCCGAAGTCTCGCCCCGGCTGTGGTGGTGGGTGTCCGCCGCCCTGCGTAAACATGCTGCTGAACACGAGCCGATTGATCCGCGCGAACTGGATGATGCTATCGAGCTGGCAACATTGGGCATTCTGGCGCGGATCGAGGACGCCCAGGGGCGGCTTGACGAGGCTAATGCGGTGATCGACGGTATGACCGCGATCGGTCGTTTTTCGCCCGACGCACTTCAGCCGCTTCTCCGGCAAGGTGAAGTGCCGTTGTTCGAGGCCGCCTTCGCGCGAGCCACCGGCCTGCGTCCACGCCTGGTGTCGCGGTTGCTCTACGAACCCGGTGGCGAAAGTCTGGCCGTCGCATGCAAGGCGATTGGTTTTGATCGCGAGGTTTATGCGGCAATTTTCGACTGTACCCGCCACGCCCTGTTGTTGATCGAGGCGCCAAGCTACGATCGCCAAGCCACGGGCGTCAATGAGTTGTTCAATCTGATCGACAGCGATACCGCCGCGGCGGTCCTGGACAGGTGGCGGCGCGATACGGGGTTTCTATACGCCCTCAAGCAAATTGAACCGGAATCCTAGTGGATAGGTGACAATCTGGGCGGACAGGCGATAGTCTGGTGTTGCTTCCGGCGTCGGGGCGCCGTTCACACACCCTTTGGCATCGCCGCCAAAACCACCCGCTCAAGAAAGCCAGCCATGACCACCGCATCAGCGAACGCCGATACGCTCGGCCGCCGCCTGTTCAGTTTTGGTGTCATTACCGACACCCATCTGAATCAGGGCGAGGACGACTGCAATTCACCCTACGAGGCCAATCGCCTGGCCAACCGGCGTATGCGCCATGTGATTCGCGACCTCAATGCCCGGGATCTGGCCTTCGTGGTCAATGTCGGCGATCTGGTGCACCCGGTGCCTGCAATTCCCGACCTCTACGCCCGGGCGGCGGCGCAGTTTCACGAACAGACCAGCAAGCTGAAGCATCCGCTCTACCTGACGCCGGGCAACCACGATGTCGGCGACAAGCCCAACGACTGGGCGCCAGCGGCGCGCATCCATGAGGATTACCTGGCGCTTTGGGACGAGCACTTCGGCGCCCAGTATCAGTCGTTCGATCATGGCGACTGCCATTTCATCATTATCAACGCCCAGATCATCAATTCAGGCTTTGCCGCGGAAGACGCGCAGCGGGTTTGGCTGGAAGCGGACTTGGCCGCAAATCAGGGCAAGCGCATTTTCATGCACAGCCATTATCCGCCCTATTTCTCGAAACCCGATGAGGAGGAAAACTACGACAACATCGGGGAGCCGGGCCGGACATGGATGCTGAGTCTCCTGGAGGAATACGGTGTCGAGGCCCTGTTCATCGGCCACGTCCACAATTTCTGGTTCTATCGCCACGGTGAAACCGACTGCTATCTGTTGCCATCGACGGCTTTCGTGCGCCTCGACTACAGCGAGATGTATCGAATCTCTCCTGGCGCGGACAGCGAGTTCGGCCGCAACGACAAGCCGAAACTGGGCTATTTCGTCGTCCACGTGCATGAAAGAGGGCACATCTGCGACGTGGTCCGCACCTACGGCGCCGTGGCCGAATTGGAGTCGCCGGCAGTACCCAAACCCGCCAGTGTCGCGCCGGTCCATCCGCGACTCAACCGGCGCGGCGATTTCGGCTTCGATATGCGTCACAACTGGATGGAGATCGTCGAGATTCCACCCACCGGTGGCCTCGACGAGTTCGACCGCAAGGAAGTGCGCAACGACTACCCGTTGATGGCTCTGTGGGAAATGGGCGTCAGAAAGATCCGGGTGCCGTTCCGCGATCTACAGGTGCCGGACAACATCGATCGCATGCGCATGTTGAAGTCCCACGGTCATGAATTCACGTTGTTTTCCTTCGGCGACCCGTCGCCACATCAGCGCGACCTGATCACCGCCAACCAGGATGTGTTCTCGGCTTGGGAAATCGGTCTCAACTGGGGGGTCCTGGAGCGCGATATAGCTGGCGTCGGCGAGATCGCGCGGGCTGTCGAGATGCCGGTTTATCTTTCGCGGCTGCGTTCGATCGATGAGCAGCGCGCTGAAGCGGGCAAATATTACCACGCCATAAACCAGGGCTTTCTCGCTAATGACAAGGATCAGATGGCCGCGGTTCTGGCCCGGCCGGAACTCGCCGGCGCTCTGGACGGGTTTGTCTTCCGCCTGACCCTTGAAATGTCACCCTGGGCGACCGCCGCCGCGGCCAGCGCCATTGCCGCGGACCTGGGCGTTGCCGCCGCCGTGCATCTGCGTATGTTCGGCGCCAACCCGGCCGAGAAGACAGACGATGATTACCTGAGCGTCAGTCGTATTGCCGAGGCCATGGCCGCCGCCGCGGCCTTCCATAACGTCACCATTTACGGCGATACCTTTGTCGACATTGACCGCGGCTACTTTCCGCGCGCCGGCGTCCTCGACCGCATGTACAACCCGCGTCCCGGGTTCCATGCGGTGCGGCATATGAATGCCGCCTTGAACATGGTCGATGGGGAACTCCGTGCCGGGGCGGCGGGGGATTGCCCTGGTGGACGTTATGTCCAGCTTGAGAGCGACAAGGGGACTATTACGCTGGTCTTGCCCGACGCCGGTGTGACGGAACTGTCGCTACCCGTCGATATCGGCCAGGGCCAACTGATCGATTTGGCCAGTGGCGAAATAACGCCCGTGACGGTGACAAACAACATCACCGTCATCGCGCCGGTCCTGATTATCCCTGGATAGGGTAGTCGGCGCGGTTCAGTCCTCGAGGTAATCGAGATCGGCGTAGGCCGTCCGCTTGGTGCCTCGGAGATAGACCGTGTACTCGCCGCTGGCGTCCTGATAGGCGTAGGTGATGCATGTTGGTTGCTGGCGGTAATCGGACCCGTCGGCGTCCTGGGCGGTGCATTGCGATGCGTAGGCGGAGCCGAGCATCATGGCGCCGATACCGAAGCCCCAAATGCCAAACAGGAATGCCGGCACGATCGTCGTGCCGATCATTGAGCGAATTTTTGTTTCCCCGAACATTGTCTTGTTCCTTGTGGCGCCTTGGTCTTTTTCGGCGCGTGATCTCCGATACGATGATCCCATGGTAGGCGCTGAAACGCGCTGCAATTATGACGGCCATCACAGATGGTAAATTTTTCCTTCCGTGTAAAAATCGATAAATTCGTGACGATATTTCGCCGCGCTGTGACGCCCGCCACTGATTCTTAAAGGCCGTCG
>JAYGEF010000292.1:0-6422 GCA_046582535.1 Alphaproteobacteria bacterium | reverse complement strand
CGAGAACCGCGTCGAGGGCGCCGGGCTTGTGGGCATAGTCGACGTAGACCGGGGCGCCGCTGGCGTGGCGGGCAACCAGTTCAACCCGGCCCCGAACTCCCTTGAGACCGGCCAGCGACGCCAGGGCCTGGTCGAGCGTGACGCCCGACGCCATGGTCAGACCAGCGGCGCAAAGGGCGTTGAGCGCCTGGTAGGTTCCCGGCAGGGTGAAGGTGATGTGGTGACTTTCACCGCCGGCTTGGACGGTGATGGAGCGACCGGGATCGACCGCCGTCAGGTGCAAGTCGCTGGGACCGGCGCCGTAGGTCACGACCCCATGGCCGCGCGCCCGGCAGACCTCGGCGAGGCGCGCGAACTCGGGCACATCGGCGTTGAGCACGGCGCTGCCGCCGGGCGCCATGACCACGTCGAACAAGCGCAGCTTGGCATCGAGATAGTGTTCCTCGGAGGGGTGATAGTCGAAGTGGTCCTGGGACAGATTGGTAAAGCCGGCGGCGCCGACCTCGACCCCATCCAGGCGGCACTGGTCGAGGCCATGGCTCGACGCCTCGATGGCGAGATGGTCGACCCCAGCGGCGGCAATGTCGGCCAGAATCCCATGGAGCGTTACCGGATCGGGGGTGGTGTGGGGCAGCCCGGCGTCGAGTCCTTCGCCGACCACGCCAAGGGTGCCCAATGACGCCGCGCGACGGTCCTGGCTGAGCCAGATCTGGCGCGTAAAATCGGCCACGGAGGTCTTGCCGCTGGTCCCGGTCACCGCCGCGATAACCCGCGGCTGGGCGCCGTGGAAGCGGGCCGCCATCTGGGCCAGGCGGCGGCGCGGGTTGTCGTCGGCGATCAACGGGACGTTACCGGTGGCGATATGGCGGCCGCTTTCGGCGAGCACGGCGACCGCGCCCCGCGCCAGGGCGTCATTCACGAAGGCGGCGCCATCGGCCCGGCCGCCGCGCAGGGCGGCGAACAGATAGCCCGGCCGCACCGCGCGCGAGTCCGCCGTCAGGCCGAGGATGTCGACCTCTCCCGTCACCGCGGGATCACCGGCAAGGAGCTCAGAAAGCAACACCCTCGTCCTTTCGTTGGTTGATTTGAATCAGCAGTTCGTGGGTCGCGTCGATGTCGTCGCGCTCGCTCATGGGAATGCCGGCCATGGGGCCGATGCGGGCGATTATGCGGCCCACCACCGGCGCCGCGACCCAGCCGCCAGTGGCGTAATTGAAGGTCTCGGCAATACCCTGGGGTTCGTCGAACATGGCGATTATCACGTAACGCGGGGCGTCCATGGGAAACGCCGCGACGAACGACGAGATCAGCGCCTTCCTCTGGTAGCCGCCGCTGCCGGGCTTCTCGGCGGTGCCGGTCTTGCCGCCCACCAGATAGCCCGGCACCGCCGCTTTCTTGCCGGTGCCTTCGACCACCACGAGGCGCATCAGGGCGCGGATCTGGGCCGAGGTGGTGGGCGACACCACCCGGCGCCCGGGATCGGGGTCGGCGGGATCACGGACCAGCAGGGTCGGCGAATGGAACACGCCGCCGTTGACCACCGCCGCGATGGCCGAGGCCAACTGCAGCGGGCTGACCGCGACGCCATGGCCGAAGCCGATGGTCATGGTGCTGATTTCGCCCCACGGCGACGGCGCCAGGGGCGTGGCGACCTCGGGCAGTTCGATGTCGGCGGGGTTGAGCAGACCGAGCCGGGACAGGAAATCGCGCTGGCCGTCGGCGCCCACATCGAGCGCCAACTTAGCGGCGCCGATGTTCGACGAATAGACGATGATTTCAGGAATGGTGAGCCAGCGGTTCTTCGGTTTGTAGTCGCGGATGGTGAAGCGCGCCACGCGCAGCGGCTCGCTGGCGTCGTAGGCATCGGTCATGGTGGCGACGCCGTAGTCGAGCGCCATGGCGGCGGTCAGCAGCTTGAAGGTCGAGCCCATTTCGTAGGCGCCCAGGGTGGCGCGGTTGAAGCTCGCCTCGCCGCCACGGCCCTTCGGGTCGTTGGGGTCGAAATCCGGCAGCGAGGCCATGGCCAAGACTTCGCCGCTAGTGACATCGAGGATCACGCCGGCGGCGCCGAGGGCGCTGAAGGTGGCGATGCCGTGCGCCAGTTCCTCGCGCAGGACATGCTGGAAGCGGGTGTCGAGGGACAGTCGCAACGCGTCCTCATCGCCGTCGCGGACCACCCGCAGGGATTCATCGAACGACGCCTCGATGCCGGCGATGCCCTGGTTGTCGATGTCGGCGAAGCCGAGCACATGAGCGAACATGCGGCCCAGAGGATAGACCCGACGGTCCTCGCGCTGGAACCCCACGCCGGGAATGCCGAGGCGGTTGATGGCGGCCTGCTGGCGCGGCGTCCGATTGCGTTTGATCCACACGAAGTGGCGTTCGCTGGCCAGCTTGGCTTCAAGTTGGGCCCGGCCGAGTTCGGGCAACACCGCGGCCAGTTTGGCAGCCGCCTCGGCGGCGTCGAGCACCTTGCGGGGATCGGCATAGACCGACGCCGTGGGAAGATTGGTCGCCAGCACCACGCCATTGCGGTCGACGATGTCGCGGCGGTCGAACTGACTATGACGCGAGACCGGCGTGGTATCGGCGTAGCGTGGCTCGAAACCACCGCTGATCACCGTGAGGTCGACCAGGCGGCCAATGATGACAGCGCAGGCCAGGACGAACAGGACGGCCGTAAAGGTCAGCCGATGGCGGCCGGTCTTAAGCGCCCGGTTGACCGTGCCGTCGAGACTGACCGTGTCGTCGTTCACGACGCAGGCATGGCCGTCATGGTCGGCGTAGAAGCGCGGCCCGGTCATGGCGCGGTCACCTGACTGCTGAGTCCGGCAACCATCGCCGGGCTGGGCGGACGTTGCGGCAGAATTGCAACGGTGCCGATCTGGTGGGCTTCCATGGACCGCAGGCCGAGGTGCTTCTCGGCCAGGGCGGCAAGCCGCTCAGGCCGGTTGAGATAACTCCACTCGGCATGGAGTACGTGGATCGACTCCTCGCTGGCGATGAGGTCGCGGTTGAGCCGCGCCAATTCGTCCTCCCGGTCCTGGACCGCGTATTTAAGCTGGAACAGACCAAAGCTCATGGCGCCGATGAGACAAACCCACAACACTGTCGATGTGGCTCTCATGCGGCGCTCTCCCAGGCTGGGGCATCGAGCCGGCAGGCCGCGCGCAGGCGCGCCGAGCGGGCTCGCGGATTGGCCGCGCTCTCGTCGGCTTTGGGCCGCACCGGCTTGCGAGTAATCAGCTCGAAACTGGGCGCCGGGGCTTCGCTCTCGGCCGGGGCGTGGCGGCTTGAGCGCGGCGCCCGGCCGGCGCGGGCCGCCAGGAAACGTTTGACCCGGCGATCCTCCAGGGAATGGAACGACACCACCGCCAGCCGGCCGCCGGTGGCGAGCAGACGCTCGGCGGCGGCGAGACCGCGGTCGAGTTCACCGAGTTCATCGTTGACGTAAATGCGGAGCGCCTGAAACGTGCGGGTCGCCGGGTCGAGACCATCAGCCGCCGGGCGCACCACGCAGCGCACGATGGATGCGAGTTCCGCGGTGCGGGTAATCGGGTTGTCGCGGCGGGCATCGACGATGGCGCGGGCCACCCGGCGCGAGCGGCGCTCCTCACCCAGGTCATAGATCAGCCCGGCGAGAGCCTCTTCGTCGGTCCCGTTGACCACGTCGGCGGCGCTCGGCCCATGGGGCTCCATGCGCATGTCGAGGGGGCCGTCGCCCTGGAACGAGAAACCCCGGAGCGGGTCGTCAATCTGCATGGACGAGACGCCGATATCGAGGGCGATGCCATCGACATGGTCAACCCCGCGCTGGGCCAGCAATCGGTCCATGTCGCCGAAACGCCCGGCGATGAACAACAGCCTGTCGGGAAACTCGCGCGCCAGGGCCTCGGCGCCGCTGGCCACCGCCGGATCGCGGTCGATGCCCCACACAGTGCAGCGCGCGGATTCCAGCAACGCCCGGCTATAGCCACCGGCGCCGAACGTACCGTCCACAAAGACCGCGCCGTCGCGGGGTTGGAGAACCGCCGTGACCTCGCGCAGCAGGGCCGGCTGGTGGGCGCCGGGAGCGGCGCCCAGGAGATGATCGTGGCGCTGCCCCGGAGTCGTCATTGCTCCCGTCCCTCGCCGCCTGGTGGGCCGAGGCGCAGCTTGGCGCGGGCATCGCGGGCGCGGGCCGGCGCCTCTTTGGCAAAGTCGCTGTAGGACGCGGGCGACCAGATCTGGAAGGTGCGGCCGCCGCCAACGAAAGCCGCCTGGTCGGTGATGCCGGCGTGTTCGAGCAGGCGGCCCGGCAGCATAATGCGGCCGTCGCCATCAAACGGCAGTTGCACGGCGTTACCGAAGATCGACGCGGCCAGGTCGTCGCGCGCCTCGGAATACAGATCAAGCTGATCGAGGCTATCACCGAGCATGTCCATGCGGTCGATGCCGCAAGCTTCAATGGCTTCGAAATTGTCGCGCAGGGAGAATGACGGAAAGGCGACGATTCCAGAGAACGTCTGACTCGTGAGTGCGGCGCGAAATTGCGCCGGCACGGAGACCCGACCCTTGCGATCGATCTTATGAATGTGGCAATCGAAAAACAGCGCCACGTGTCGTCTCCCAAGTAATAATCGCCCAGTAACAACGCCTATACAAATCGTCAGTCGGTAGTTCGCTCAAATGCCCAAGCGCCGCTGCTCCGGCCGAATTACGAAGCAGGATACAGGTTTTGGGAAAATATGGGATATCATGGGATTATATGGTCGTCAATGGAATTACCCGGTAAAAGCGGGCAAATCAATGGGCTAATACCTGACAAGAGCGATCATTATTTGGGAACATAAATAGAACAACAAATTGTTATTTGGATCGCCCGGCCAGGCCAAATGACTCTAAAAGCCAAATATGGCCGATTTGTGTTCGATGTATGTTCCGAAAAAGGGAATTTTGTGTCGCGACTCGGGTGACGCCGAATTCGGTGGCGCTTGCGACAGCGCTGCCCGATACGACCAAATTTGGAGGAAAAAACGCCAGACGGTCTGTAAGCCGGGTTCTGTCCCCGCCGCGAACGACGGGTGACGACCATTCATCTGGGACGCCCGTTACCGGACGCCTCGCGCGACCAACCCGGGCGATCAGCGTGGAAACACGCCTGCCGCGGGAAACCCGCGACGCGCCGCCCCTATTCGGTCTTGCTCCCGGTGGGGTTTACCATGCCGCCGACGTTACCGCCGGCGCGGTGCGCTCTTACCGCACCCTTTCACCCTTACCCGCCGGCCCCGGAAAAACCGGGGTTAGGACGGGCGGTTTGCTTTCTGTGGCACTTTCCCTGGGGTCGCCCCCGCCGGGCGTTACCCGGCACCGTGTTTCCATGGAGCCCGGACTTTCCTCCCCCCGGCAAGCCGGAAGGCGGTCGTCCGACCGTCTGGCAGGGGCTAGAGGTACGCCTGGACGACGGAAGCGTCAAGCGCGGGCAAGCACCTGGAAAATTCGCTGGGCGGTCTCCGGATCGACCACGCCATCCACCAGGCGCTGGCGAAAGTGACGTTGAAAGGCGATGACCACCAACTCCAGGCTTTCATCGAAGGCGCCCCTCGGGGCCACGTCGTAGCCGAACCCGACAAGGGCGCGGCGAATATCATCGACCGCGGCACCGCCATCACCGCGGTGCAGAACCATCCCCATCTCGCCGGTCACCACCGGGGCATCGGGCCACAGGCCGACCCCGGCATCAGCCAGCGCCGCCCAGTCGAACAACTCGCCAGGGTCGTGGCGCCGCGCCCAGGCAACATCCGCATGAGCCAAAACATGGCGCGACGGGATCGGGTAGCGGGCGACAATGTCGCTGCACAACGCCACCACCGCCGCCATCTGGACCTCGGGGAACGAGCGATAACCGAACGCGTGACCCGGGTTGACCATTTCGACGCCGATGGATCGGCCATTGATATTGTGGTCACCGCACCAGCACGACACCCCGGCGTGCCAGGCGCGACGGCCCTCGGCCACCAAGCGATAGGCCGTGCCGTCCTCGTCAACTAGGTAGTGCGCACTGACCCGCGCCTCGCCGTCGCACAGCCGCGCCAACGCCGCTTCGCCGCTGACCATGCCGGTGTAATGAAGGATCAACATGTCGGACGCCACCGCCGGCGGCCGCGCATCATGATTTGGCGATGGCCGTTCGACCACCTCAGGCAAGGCCACTCGCTCAGGCTTTGCTGATGTCAGCCAGCGCGCTGCGCAACAAGGCCACTTTGACCGGCTTTATGAGGGTTGCCACCGACGACAACCCCTTGGCCTCGCCAAGCATTTTGGCGAGGGTGGCATACTCCGGCGAATAACCGGTAACGACAATGAGATGGGCCGGCGCCTCGCGGGCGGCCACCCACTGGACCAGTTCGATGCCCTCGATCTCGGGCATAATGAGGTCAACC
>JAYGEF010000285.1:0-2899 GCA_046582535.1 Alphaproteobacteria bacterium | reverse complement strand
CGCCGCCGTCATTATCGCCACCACGGTCTACATCGCCCACCGCGAGGCGGTCCATCAGCGGCGAAGCAAACTAAGCGAAGCGGATTTGACCCCAGAGACACAGAGAAGCAAAACGAGAGTCTTAGGGGCGCTACGCGCCTTGACCTTCGCTTCTCCCCTTACTTTCTTCCGCTGTGTCTCTGTGTCTCTGTGCCTCTGTGCCTCTGTGCCTCTGTGGTCATCTAATCTTCTTCTTTTCCATCCTCCGGCTCCGCTTTCTCCAGAAACGCCCGTGCCTGTTCGAAGTGTTCGGGCGCCAGGGCCGAGCGGACGGCGGCGATGGCGGCGATCAGGATCGAGGCGTCGTCGGTGAAGCCGAAGCCGAGGATGAAGTCGGGGATGACATCGAAGGGCACGATGAAATAGGCCAGGGCGCCGAGCAGCACGGCGCGCACGTAACGCGGCGTTTTTGAGTCCATGGCGCAATAGTAGGCGGCCAGGGCGTCTTCCATGAAGGGCACCCGGCCGAGGGTCTTGCGCAGCTTGTCCCAGAACCGCTCGCGGACGAGTTTTTCGTCGTCGTGCAGCTTGTCCTGGTCGAATTGCTCGTGATTGTCGTCGGCCATTGCAGGGATATGGGGAATGGGCCCGCGCCATGCAATGATCGCGGTTTTTTGGAAAGCGCGTTCAAGCGCCCAATCTTGTGTTCACACATACTGGGGCTCCCGCCGCATAAGCGGCGACCCGCGGTCGCGGGCTGAAAGAAGTGATAGCGACGCTTGGCGCGGGCTTCGTTGCGGTCTAACGTGCCCTCCATGCGTGATCCATTTGGTGAGGCGCCGTCGGCGGCGGAAATTCAGGCTTTGGCGACCAAGGCCCTGGCGGCGATTCCCGACCATCTGAAGCGCCATCTCGGCGGCATTGCCATTCTGGTCGAGGACTTCCCGGACGACGAAACCATGGCCACCATGGCGCTCGACAGCCCGTTCGGCCTGCTCGGCCTCTATCACGGCGTCTCCCTTGATCAGAAAAGCGTTGGCGACGCCCCCGAGGACATCGACCGCATCTATCTCTACCGCCGGCCGCTGCTCGATCTGTGGTGCGAGGGTGGCGATAGCCTGGAAGACATCGTCCACAACACCATTGTTCATGAGATCGGCCATCACTTCGGCCTGTCCGACGACGACATGGAGAGACTGGAGAGCGGCGACGATGACGGCGCCTGAGCAGACCGAGCGGGCAACGCGGGCGCCGGCGGCGCTGGTGCCGTTGGCCATGCTGTTCGCTTGCGGCATCCTGTGGGGGCTGCATTTTTCCCTGGCCAAGATCGGCGCCGCCGGCAACGTCCATCCCTTCGCCATGCTGCTGTGGCAGGGCCTGGGTGCGTTCGTCGTAATCGGTGGCGTGTGCTTGCTTCGGGGCCGCTTGCGCCGCGTTTGCCGGGCGCATTTGGGCTATTACCTGGGCTGCGGGTTGAGCGGCATCGCGGTTCCCTCGGTGGCCATGTTCTGGGCCGCGTCGTACCTGCCGGCCGGGGTCATGGCGATCCTGGTCAGCCTCAATGTCATGGGCACCTATGGCCTGGCCCTGATCATGAGGCTCGAGAGTTTCGACTGGCTCAGGATCGGCGGCATTGTTCTCGGCTTCATCGCCGCTCTGCGGATAATCGGGCCGCCGCAAAGCCTGCCGTCGCCCGACATGGCAGTCTGGGCGCTGCTCGCCCTGGTAACCCCGGCAAGCTATTCGGTAAACAACGTGTTCGTCGCCCGTTATCGGCCGGCTCCGTCCTGGTGGTCGCCGTGCCCCTGGTGCTGGCTACCGGCACGATGTACCTGCCGGGGCCGCCATGGGACCGGGTCGACGCCGCCGTGCTCGGCCTGCCGCTTCTCACCGGTAGGGCTCTGGCTTTCATGTTCGAGATCGTCCGTCTGGCCGGGACGGTGTTCTTCTCCCAGGTCTCCTATCTCATTGCCGCCGGCGGCGTGCTCTGGGGCATGGCGCTGTTCGATGAACGCCATAGTCCGATGATCTGGTTCGCCCTGGTGCTGATGATCGGCGGCATCGCTCTGGTCAATGCCCGTTCGGGCGCGGCGACACACAAAGACGGAGAGACATCATGAAACTCAACGGAAAAATCGCCGTGGTTACCGGCTCGTCCCGTGGCATCGGCCGCGCCATTGCGCGCCGCTTCGCCGCCGAGGGTGCCAGGGTGGCGGTCAATTGCGTCAACGCCGTAGACAAGGCCGCCGCCGTGGTCGCCGAGATCGAGGCCGCCGGCGGGTCCGCCGTGGTGGTCCAGGCCGATGTCTCCCAACGGGCCGATGCGGGGCGCCTGGTGGCCGAGGCCAGCGCCGCCTTCGGCCCGATCGACATCATGGTGTCCAACGCCGGCATCATCGCCGATAAGCGCTTCTTGGACTCCACCGAGGACGACTGGCGGGATGCCATCGAAACCAACCTGCACGGCTTTTTCAACGTCTGCCAGGCGGCGCTGCCCGGCATGGTCGAGCGCGGCGCCGGGCGCATCATCGCCACCGGCTCGATCATCACCGAGGTCGCCGATTTCGGCGGTAACGCGTTTTCCGTCTGCGCCGCCTCCAAGGGCGGCATCGCCGGGATGATGCATCCCCTGGCCGCCGAGATGGCGCCCCACGGGGTCACTGTCAACGTGGTGTCGCCGGGCTATATCGCCACCGAAATGCTCGGTGAGATCGACGAGGCGGGGCTCAAGGCCGCGCTCGCCCTGGTGCCCATGAAGCGCTACGGCAAGCCCGAGGAAATTGCCGCCGCCATGGCCTTCCTGGCTTCCGACGACGCCGCCTACATCACCGGCCAGACCATCCGGGTCAACGGCGGCATGTCCATGAACTAGAATTAAGGGGACAGTATATTTAATTAATTAAATATACTGTCCCCTTAA
>JAYGEF010000284.1:0-3477 GCA_046582535.1 Alphaproteobacteria bacterium | reverse complement strand
TTAAGGGGACAGTGTATTTAATTAATTAAATACACTGTCCCCTTAATTATGGAAAGGCACCCGATGACCGATCATGATACTTGGCTCGCCCAGGTCAGCGAAGAGACCATCGAGCCCGAACGCCCTATCGTCGACCCGCACCACCATCTGTGGCACCACAAAGAGGTGCCCTATCTGTTGCCCGACCTGTGGGCCGACACCAACAGCGGCCACAACATCGAGCAGACCGTGTTCATCGACTGCACCGCCGAATATCGCACCAGCGGTCCCGAGGCCTTGCGCCCAGTGGGCGAGACCGAGTTCGTCGTCCGGGTCGCGGCCGAGGCGGCCAAGGGCCCGGCCGGCGCAGCGCGGATCGGCGCCATTATCGGCCATGCCGACCTCATGCTCGGCGAGGCCGTGGGCGAACTGCTGTCGGCCCATGAGCAAGCTGGAAACGGTTTGTTTCGCGGCATACGCCACGCCGCCGGCTGGGACGCCAGCGAGGTGGTGCGCAATTCGCACTCGAACCCGCCCGAGCACCTCTACGCCGAGCCGTCGTTTCGCGAGGGCATGGCCGAGCTTACCCGCCACGGCATGGTCTTCGAGGCCTGGCACTACCACCGCCAGATTCCCGAATTGACCGCCCTCGCCCACGCCTTGCCCGAGACCACCATGGTTCACGACCACTTTGGCGGCCCTCTCGGCATCGGGCCCTACAAGGGCAAACGCGACGAAATCTTTGAGCAATGGAAGACCGACATCACCGCCCTCGCCCAATGCTCCAACGTGATTGCCAAACTCGGCGGCATGGCCATGGCGATCAACGGCTACGGCTGGCACAAGGCCGAGCGGCCCCTGACCTCCAACGAACTAGTAGCGGCGCAACGGCCCTGGTACGAGCACTGCATCGAACAGTTCGGCCCCGAGCGCTGCATGTTCGAAAGCAACTACCCGGTGGACAAGGTGTCGATCTCCTACAACGTGCTGTGGAACGCCTTCAAAAAGATGACAGCGGGTTTCTCGGACGACGAAAAAGAATCCTTGTTCCGCGCCACCGCCATGGGGGTCTACGGCCTGGAGCCAATTTAGGAACTACCCAGGTACAGCATCAGGTCTCTTGGGGATTCGCTGCTTGGCTCTTGCGCCAAACCGATGCGAGCCACGGCTGCTTGTGGCGCGGCAGTCCCGGTGGACGGTAGTAGTGGCTCACCTCGACGAATCCGGCGGCTGTGGCGTAGGCGCGCCACGTCTCGATGTCTAAAAAACAGCCAAAGCGATCGCCGCTCAAACCCTCCTGGTCGTTGCCTCGCGGGTTGGAGCAGAACAGCACGCCAGCGGGCTTCAGGGTGGCATGCAGGGCACATAAGACTCGGGGCAGTTCCTGACTCGGCACGTGGAACAACGATGCATTCGCGAAGATGCCGTCGAAGCGGTTCTTGGACAGGTCGAGCGCGAGAAAATCCTGATGAAGCACCTCGCAGCCTGAGATGCGGCGCGCCATCTCGACCAGTTCCCGCGACCCGTCCACGCCCACCGCCTCGTGACCCAAAGCCTTGAAGTGGCGCAGATCCCGGCCCGGCCCGCAACCAAGATCGACGATGCAATAGGGCGGCTCGCCCTCGATCGCCTCCAGGAGCGCCGCATAATTTTGGCTGACATCGTGGTCGCGGGTACCATTCCAGTAGGCCGCCGCCATGCGGTCATAGAATCCGATGGTGGTCTCGGAAATCCGCCGAAGCTGCCCGGCATCGTATGTTCGGATGGGTTCGATCACGACTCCTTGGGATGCGCATCCCGCTATGGCTCATAGGGCGCCCCGCACAGGCCACTTTATTCGGGACGGAGGTTGAATTCAAAAGCGATAGACTCGGGCTCGCCATGGGTGCTCCGCGCGACTGGTGGGTGTTCAGTGAGATCGCTGGTCCAGCGCAACAGCGCCGGCACGTCCAGTCCCATGTAACGCCCGCCATCCGGGCCAAGCTGTCCCGCGACAGAGGTGAACAATCTCGCCGCGGTTTGCGAATTCCCCCTAACGCCCCGGACATTGCCCCAACGCGCCTTGAGGCCGGCGGCGGCAAAATTGATCAGGGCCTGCATGTAGTTCGCCGTAATACCGCGCCGGCCGCAGGCGTGCCACAGCCCTTCCCATGCTTCGTGGGCTTCCCAGTAGTAGCCGTGGTTGAACAAATCGATGCCGTAGAGGTAGTCGCCGCACGCGCGCCAGCGCATAGGATCGGGGACGTCCGGCTCTTCGGGCTGGTGACCGAAGCTGTGGCCCTCGGCATCGCGGGTCGGGTGCGGATAGCGCCCCGGCAGGTAGGCGTAGGGGGGAAACGGCCTGTCCGGAACCAGGCGCGGCGGCGGGGTCGGTTTCGTCGTCATGGCATGCGGCCTCCCTATCCTTGGTCGAGGTTCGTTGGTACGGCGTTCTCGGGCGGGCTCGAAATGATAACCTGCGGGGCTTTATCGACCCACGAATTAGATCACCATAAGCGCCCAACGCCCTTTTACACAGCCGCCGTCAACGGCTAGGTTGGCGGGGCCGCTCGGGGTCTGCCGAGGCGATATTACGGAGTAGGAATTCATGGCCAAGATGACCGGCGCCCAGGCGCTGATTGCCCAGTTACTGAGCGAAGGCGTCGACACCCTGTTCGCCCTGCCCGGCGTCCAGATGATGGACGCCATCGACGCGATTTACGAGAAGCGCAATGCGCTGCACATGGTCCAGACCCGCCACGAGCAGGCAACCACCTATATGGCCGACGGCTACGCCCGGGTGACCGGCGATGTTGGCGTTGCCATGGTGGTGCCCGGACCGGGCGCGCTTAACGCCACCGCCGGTCTCGGCACCGCCTATGCCGCGTCGTCGCCGGTGCTGCTGATCTCAGGGCAAATTCCCACCACCTCCCTGGGCAAGAACTTTGGTGAGTTGCATGAGGTCGATGACCAGCTCGATGTATTCCGCCCGATCACCAAGTGGGTCCACCGGACGACCGAAATCTGCGCCATTCCCGAGATGGTCCACGAGGCTTTCCGCCAACTCCGCACCGGCCGTCCCCGCCCGGTCGAAATCGAGGTCTCGCCGGACACCCTGGCGGCGACCGCCGACATCGACATTATCGAGCGCGAGGACTGGGCCCGGGCGGCGCCCGCCGATGCCGGCGCCATCGCCGATGCGGCGCGGATTCTGTGCAACGCCAAAAAACCCGTCATTTATGCCGGCGGCGGCATCAACTCGTCCGGCGCCTCGGCCGAGCTTATCGCCCTGGCCGAGTTGCTCCAGGCGCCGGTCATCATGACCCAGCAAGGCAAGGGCGCGGTGCCCGACGACCACCCGCTCAACATCGCCGTCAGTTACTACATGCAAAGCCCGATCAAGGATCTATTCGAGCAGAGCGACGCGGTATTGGCCGTCGCCACCCGGTTCCGTATCAGAGACGATGAAGCCGAGGTCTTGCCGCCGCTGATTCACATGGATGTGGATCCCGGCGAGCC
>JAYGEF010000489.1:0-18683 GCA_046582535.1 Alphaproteobacteria bacterium | reverse complement strand
AAAGCGGGGCGTGAAGATTGAAGTATGCCAACCCATAGGCCGGCTTTAGATCGATAGCCTTGCTGTATGCGGCGACGGCGGCGTCCGACTTACCCTAACTCTGTAGCGCGTTGCCCAAGTTGTTGTAGGCCTCGGCGTAGTCGGCCTTGATGGCGATGGCCAGCCCACAGGCTGCCTCAGCGTCGCCAAACTTCCCCAGGCCCTGGAGGGCGACGCCAAGGTTGTTATGCACCTCGGCGAAATCGGGTTCGATAGCCAGGGCCCTGCGATGACTGGCGATGGCTTCTTCGGTTTTCCCGAGACCCTGAAGCGCCAGGCCAAGATTGCCGTGCGCCTCGACGTAGTCGGGCCTGAGGGCAAGTGCTTTGGTAATGAGATCAACGGAGTCGCCGTGGTTTCCCATTTGGTGGGCAATGAGACCAAGCAGGTGCAAGACGACGGGCCGATTGGGATCGGTCTGCAGTATTTCCTCACATACGCGCCGCGCCTCGGGCAGACGGCCCGCCGAATGATGCTCCACCGCCAGATCGATGGCCTGGCGCAATGTGAGCCCGCGTTGTTCCCCTCCGGTTTCCCGCATCGAACGGGGCATCAGCGCCGGTTGATGGGGTAGTCGCCGACCGGGCCCCTGAAGGGCTGCAGCAGCATTTTGTCGAGTCGCTGATCGACCGGCTCGCGGAATTCATGGAGGCCGATGGTCATGGCCTCATGACCCGCCTCGGGCTGGGCCCGGTAGGTTCCAAACAGCCGGTCCCACCAGGGCAGGCTGAAACCGAAGTTGGAGTTGGTCTCGGCCGCCACCGAAGAGTGGTGGACCCGGTGCATGTCGGGGGTGACAATGACCAATCGGACCACCCGGTCCAGCGCCACCGGCAGCTTCAGGTTGCCGTGGTTGAACATGGAGGTGGCGTTGAGCAGCATCTCGAACAGCAGCACACCCAGAGCCGACGGACCGAGCGCCGCCACCACCGCCAGCTTGATGACCATGGACAGCAGGATCTCCAGGGGATGGAAACGGGCGCCGGTGGTGACGTCGAAGTCCTGGTCGGCATGGTGCATGCGGTGGAGCCGCCACAGCACCGGCACCGCATGGACCATGACATGCTGCAGGTAAATGGTGCAGTCGAGCACGACAATGGCGATCACCACCGCCAGCCATGGCGGCAACGCCCACATGTTGAGCAAGCCCCAACCCTTATCCTCGGCAGCCAGGGCCAGGCCCATGGCGGCGACGGGAAATACCCAGCGCAGCACCGCCGTATTGAGCACCACGATGGCGATATTGCTGGGCCACCGCGCCAGGCGCGAAAAGTCCCGCCGCCGCCGGGGCATCAGACCCTCGGCCACGGCGACCAGCGCGAAGACACCGAGAAAGATGCTCATCCGTACCGCCGGTTCATGGCCCAGGATGATGTCGCTCAGGGATTCATTCATGCCTAGAATAGTCCTCCCCCAGTGATGATTCGTCCAGTGCGTGATTTGCCACGGCTTGCCGCGTTGGCGCCGCCGTGATAGCCAATACAACCATGATTTCGAGCAATCCCCTGCCCTTGATCGGCATTCCGTCCTGTGTTCGCGACGTTGGCATTCACCCCTATCACGTGGTCGGGGAGAAATATATCAACGCCGTGGCTCATGCCTGCCAGGCACTGCCGGTGTTGATTCCGGCGTTCGGCCGGGGCCGCGACCTGGAATCGTTGGTCGATCATGTCGACCTCGATGACCTGATCGGGCGTCTCGACGGCCTGTTTCTCACCGGCAGCCCGTCCAACGTCGAGCCCCACCACTACCATGGCCCGGCGAGCCGGCCCGGCACCGACCACGACGCCCAGCGCGATGACACGACCCTGCCGCTGATCCGCGCGGCGGTCGATGCCGGGCTGCCGCTGTTCGCGGTGTGCCGCGGCATACAGGAGGTCAACGTGGCCTTTGGCGGCACCCTGCACCAGTTGGTCCAGGAGCTGCCGGGTATGATGGACCACCGCGCCGACACCGACCGCGAGCGTGACGACCAGTACGGCCCGGCCCACCCGGTGGACCTGACCCCCGGTGGCGTGCTGGCGGATCTCGCCGGCGCCACCGAGGTCGAGGTCAATTCCCTGCACAGCCAGGCCATTGACCGCCTTGGCGACGGCTTGACCGCCGAGGCCATGGCCCGCGACGGTCTTATTGAAGCGGTCAGTATCGACCATGCCAGCACCTTCGCTGTCGCCGTGCAGTGGCACCCGGAATGGCGGGTCATGGACAATCCGTTCTCCCTGGCCCTGTTTCGCGCCTTCGGTGATGCCGCCCGCGCGCGCGCCGCCGACCGCCGGCGGCCGGCGCTTCAGGGCCGGGTGGCATAATGCCAACCATGACCCTACCATCACGCCACCACGAAATGCTTGTGCTTTGCGCCCGGATTGACTTCACGCCCTAGGTGGGGCGTCTAACTCGGTCAATCCGCCCTTAAAAGCCAGCAATTTTTCGAGGATCAATCCCATGCCAACCAATGCCACCGCCGTATGGCAGGAAGCCGACCGCCGCCACCATCTCCACCCCTACACGGACCACAAGGCCCTGGGCGAAAAGGGTGTGCGCATCATCACCCGAGGCGATGGGGTCTACCTGTGGGATTCAGAAGGCAGCCGCCTGATGGACGCCATGGCCGGTCTGTGGTGCGTCAACATCGGCTATGGCCGGCCGGAACTGGCCAAGGTCGCCGCCCGCCAGCTCGAGGAGCTGCCCTACTACAACACCTTCTTCCAGAGCGCCACGCCGCCGGTCATCGAGCTTTCGGAAATGCTCGCCGAGGTCACCCCGGAAGGCCTCAACCACGTGTTCTTCGCCAATTCGGGCTCCGAGGCCAACGACACCATCGCCAAGATGGCGCGGTACTACTGGAACCTCATGGGCAAGCCCAAGAAGAAGACCATCATCAGCCGGGAATACGCCTATCACGGCGTCACCATGGCGGCGACCAGCCTGAGCGGTCTCTCGCCCATGCACACGCCGTTCGACCTGCCGCTGCCGCGGTTCGACCATGTGGCGGCGCCCTACTGGTACAAGCACGGCGGCGACATGAGCCCCGACGACTTCGGTATTAAGGCGGCCAAGGCGGTCGAGGACCGGATTCTCGAACTCGGCGCCGACCAGGTTGCCGCCTTCATCGGCGAGCCGATCATGGGCGCCGGCGGCGTGGTCTTCCCGCCGGCCACCTACTGGGGCGAAATCCAGCGCATCTGCCGCGAGCATGACGTGCTGCTGATCGTCGACGAGGTAATCTGCGGTTTCGGCCGGACCGGCGAGTGGTTCGGCTGCGACACCTTCGACATCGCGCCCGATTTCATGACCATGGCCAAGGGTCTGTCATCGGGCTACATGCCGATCTCGGGCCTCATGGTCAATGACCGCATCGCCGACCCGATCATCAACCGGGGCGAGTTCGTCCACGGCTTCACCTATTCCGGCCATCCGGTGGCGGCGGCGGTGGCCATGGAGAACGTCCGTATTCTGCGCGACGAGAAGATCGTCGAGACCGTCGGCACGGACACCGGACCTTATCTTCAGGCCCGCCTGCGCGAGCTGGCCGACCATCCGCTGGTCGGCGAGGTCCGGGGCGTCGGCATGATCGCCGGGATCGAGCTGGTCGAGGACAAGGCGGCGCGAAAGTCCTACGACGCCGGGCGCAAGGTCGGCCAGACCTGCCGCGATCTCTGCACCGAGAACGGCGTCATCGTCCGCGCGGTGCGCGACGTCATCGTGCTGTCGCCGCCGCTGATCATCTCTCGCGATGAGATCGATGTGCTGGTCAACACCCTGGCCCAGTGCCTCGACGAGACCGCCAAGACTCTGAGCTTGTAGCAAGATATTAGAGACCTCTACCAGCCCCCGAATGGGGGCCGCCGACCGTTCGGCGGGAGCCCCAGTTTGTGTACACACAAGAGTGGACGATTGAACGCAGGCCACCGCCAGGTGGCCGTCAAACTTGCCTAAGCCGCGCGGCGCGCGCCGATGAAGTCGGTCCAGCGCGCCGCGATGGTTTCGCAGAACGCCTGCGAGCCACCGATATGGCGGTTGATCTGGTCGTTGATGGTGGCCACGAAGCTGTTGTGGCAGTCGTCGTCGGGCAGGGATGATTTGGCGCCGGCGGTCCAGTCCAGGACCATGGCCCGGCTGACCTCGAAATGACACTGGAAGCCGTAGGTCGCCTCGCCGACCCGATAGATCTGGTTGCGGCACAACGCACTGGTCGCCAGCAGGTGGGACCCAGGCGGCATGTCGAAGGTCTGGTAATGCCATTCCATGATGTGCTGGGTCGTCTCGAGGCCGGCCAATAGGGGGTCGGCGGCCGCCTCGTCGTTAAGGGATACTTCGACAAAACCAACTTCGGGTACGTCGTGGAAATAGGCCCGGCCACCAAGGGCCCGGGCAATCAACTGGGCGCCCAGGCAAATGCCGAGCACCGGCCGCCCCGCTTGGTGGAAGTCGGCGATCATGGCCGCCACATCGCTCAGGTAGGGATAATCGGCATCGTCGTGGGCATTCATCACCCCGCCCAGAACCAGAAGACCGTCGTAACCGTCGATACCGGCCGGCAGCGTGCCGCCGCTGTCGAAATTGCAAATATCGAGGGTCGCGCCACAGGCCTTGAGGGCGTCGCCGAAGGCTTCGGGACCGCCCGAGTTCTGAAACTGAAGGACGAGGATATTCATGAATAGGTCCTGGTCGTTATTTTATGAGCCTTAACCGGCCCCCTTCCTACCCCAGGACGGCGCCGCGATAAAGTACCGACAGCGGTTGGCGGTACATCAGCTTGAAGACGTCACCCAAGAATGACGCCGCTCGTTCCAGACCGATTGTGTCGGCGCGGGAAATGAAGGGTCGGCGAATGACCCGACCGCGACGGCAATCGCCTGCGGCTTTCGTTCAGGCTCCCAAAACACGGTAGAGCCGCAGTCAGGACAGAAGTGAAAAGCAACCGCGAAGCCGCTATCCGTTGCACGGCGAAAAATGCTTGCGCGGCCTTCCGCCGTAACGCTGTTGCGAGGAAAAAATGCGGCGACACCGTACGTGCTCCCGATCCGCTTTTGGCAATCCAGGCAGTGGCAGAGAGATACCTTCTCGGGCTCGCCCTGGCAAGCAACACTACGCTGTCCGCAGGCACAGGATGCGGTCCGGGTTTTCATGAAGCCCTCCATTAGACTGATAGCGGGACGCTAGCGGAATATCGACGTTCTAGCCAGACACTAGCTTGCGGTTTGACACCCGGATGACCCGCCTCGTAGAGTCCACGGCCATTCCCCCATCCGCCGGAGCGTCATTTGTCCCTCGTCATTTCCACCTGGAACGTCAATTCAGTTCGGCTTCGCCTCGACAACATCGCCGCCCTCGCCGAAGAGCATAACCCGGATGTCATCTGCCTCCAGGAAACCAAGGTGGTGAACGATAGTTTCCCGCGCGACGCCCTGGCCGACCTGGGCTATCCCCATCAGGTGATCAACGGCGTCAAGGGCTATAACGGCGTCGCCATTCTGTCGCGACTGCCCTTTGTCGATTCCGGCTGCCGCGAATGGTGCGGCAAGGCCGACGGCCGCCATGCCTGGGCGGCTCTGGAGAACGGCGTCGAGGTCGATAATTTCTACGTCCCCGCCGGCGGCGACGTGCCCGACCCTCTGACCAACGACAAGTTCGCCCACAAGCTCGACTTCCTGGCTGAGATGACCAACTGGTTCGCCGCCCGCAAGGCGCCGGACAACAAGCTGGTGCTGGTCGGCGATCTAAACGTGGCGCCGCTGGAAAACGACGTGTGGTCCCATACCGCGCTGCTCAAGGTGGTCAGCCATACACCGGTCGAAGTCGAAGCCATGACCGCGCTCATGGCCGCTGGCGACTGGATCGACGCCATGCGCCGATTCGTCCCGCCGGAGGAGAGCCTCTACAGTTGGTGGAGCTACCGCGCCCGCGACTGGGACGACGCCGACAAGGGCCGCCGCCTGGACCACGTCTGGGTCACCCCGGCCCTGGGCGATGCCCTCGACTCCATCGCCGTCCTGCGCGACGCCCGGGGCTGGGAGAAACCGTCCGACCACGTGCCGGTGACGGTGACAATGACGCTGTGAGCGAGCATCTTCGCCTCGAGATAGACGGTCCCCGGGCGACCATCACCCTCGACCGTCAGGCCAAACGCAACATGCTGGAAAGCGCCGACCTGGGTCATCTCGGCGACCTGCTGGCCCAGGTCGAGGCCGACCCGGCGGTGCTGGTGCTGGTGCTTACCGGAGCCGGCGACAAATGCTTCTGTTCGGGCTTCGCCCATGGCGACGTCTTTGAAACCGACTGGCGAAACAACCCCATCGAAGCGGTCATTACCCAACTCGAGGACATCACCCGGCCGACCATCTGCGCCCTCAACGGATCGGTCTACGGCGCCGCCGCCGACCTCGCCCTGGCCTGTGATTTCCGAATCGGTGTCAGTGGCATGAAGCTGATGCTGCCGGCGGCCAAGCTGGGGGTCATGTACAATGTCGGCGGCATGCGCCGTATCGCTGCCCGCCTCGGCCCCGGCCCGGCACGCCGGTTGCTGCTGGCCTGCGAAACCATGGACGGGGACGAGCTCCTACGCATGGGCTATCTCGATTGGCTGGTTGAGCCGGACGAGTTGGCGGCCCGCACCGATAGCCTGGCCGAGACCCTGGCCGCCATGGCGCCCAGCGCCGTCCAGGGCATGAAGCGCGCCCTGGTCGCCATCGACCGCGGCGCCCTGGACGAAGACCGGACCAACGAGGAAATCCTCGCGACCTTCGCGTCGGACGACCTGGTCGAAGGACTTACAGCTTTTGCCGAGAAGCGCAAACCGCGCTTCACGGGCGAGTAGTTGCGGCGCGGATCAGCCGGCCACTTGATACATAAAATAGCGGCCCTCGCCGACGCTGGCGGGAAGTGACAGCGACTGCCAGTTGGCCGCCGTCATGGGCTGGTCGGCGACGATCACCCCACCGGGCGCCATGAGCGGGACCAGCCAGCCCGCCATGCGCTCGCCTAGGGCTCGGCTGGCGGCGGCGTTGCCGGTGCCGATGTCGGCGTTGGCCAGGGCCCCGGGCGCGCCGATGCGCGAGCCGGCGTTGGGAAAGCTATCAGCGAAATCACCGAGGAACATGTGGGCCTCGTCGGGCACGCAGTCCGGATGGGCGGCGATGCGGCGGTCGAACACGAAGATTTCGCGGTCCCCGCAACGTTCCCGAAGATGGTCGTAGGTGCGGCCGTTGCCGAGGCCGATTTCGAGGATTGGGCCCGGGACGCCGCCAATCAGGCCGATGGCGGCATCGATGCAGTCGCGTTGGGTCTCAAGCCGGCGAATGACGCTGTCGAGACGACTCACTCTTGGGCGGCGAGCTTGCTGACCGCGTCCTGCAGCCGCCGGGTGGTGACGTCGAGACGCTGGGCCAGCTCCCGCATGATCTCGATAGCGATCTGGGGAAACTGGCAGACCAGCTGGAAGAACAGCTCCTTGGAAATCTTCATGGTGGTGAGCTGGCTGGTGGCGGTCACCGTGGCGGTTCGCGGCACGTCGCACAACACGGCGATATCGCCGACGAAATCGTTCTTGCCCATGGTCGCCACGGTTATGGGGCCGCCGGGCGAGTCGATCAGAATGTCCGCGTCGCCTTCGACAATGATGTACAGAGCGTCACCGTTGTCGCCCTGGTAGAACAGGCTGTCGCCGGCGTTGAAGGTCAGCCGATGACTGGTGAAGGCGAGCAGCTTGAGCTTGCTGGCCTCAATCTTGGCGAACAGCGGAATGGTCCGCAGCAGTTCGACATCTTCTTCAAGTGACATTTGGTATCCTCCTTGAGCGGCTCCAATGATGGCTGATCATTCCGCCGCCACGAGCTCGGTCAAATGGCTGTCGGGTTGGTTTAGCTCTTCATATTCGCCCTGTTCGACAACGTGACCGCCCCGCATGACCAGCACGCGATCGAACTGGCTGGCCAAGCTGGGCCGGTGCAGAATCCAAATTAGCCCGCGACCCTTAAAGGCTTCGAGGAGGTTCTTGGTGACCTTGGTTTGGGTGGCGCCGTCGAGGGCCGCCGTGCCTTCGGAAACAATGAAAACGTCCGGGCGCTTGAGCACAGCGCGGGCAATGGCCAGTTTTTGCCGCTGGCCGGTCGATAGGCGTGAGCCACCGATGCCGACCTGGAAGTCGAGCCCAACCTCGACCACGGTGTCGCGCAGACCAAGGTCGTCGATGACCTCGCTGATCAACCCGCCGACCCGGCTTTCCGCCTGGGCCTGGCCGAACACCAGTTTGCCGAACAGGATGTTGTCCTGGAGGGTGCCGGCGGCGTTGTAGCGCGCGGCGTCGAAAAACTCGATGGCGTCGTGGAGATCGTCGGGCATATTTTCGGCAAAGGCGGCGCGGGCCTCAAGCAGCCGCGCCTGCATGTCATCTTCGATCACGCCAAGACGGTGGCGCGTGGGAATCAGCTTGAGCGGCAAGGCCAACAGACGACGCTGGTCGTCGGCGTCGAGTTCACTCAGGTTGTCAATATCGGCGCGGCCAATGAGGTCCTTGTAGTCCGGCAACTCATCGGCCTGGATAAAACTGAACTGCTCGAAAAACTCGTGGTCGGGCGCCAAGTCGGAGAAAATTTCAAGCATGGTCACCGCCACATGGTGGCCGGCGCGCAGCAAATCGTCGGTCAGGCCGCAATCATCCAGTGTCGAGCGGATGTAAGGATTGTCGGCCAGGTTCTCGACGTCGAAGGTGTCGCCGACCTGGGTACCGAACAGCAGGTTTTCGGCCACGGTGGAGTTGGTGTTGTAGCTTTCCCGGTCGAAGGATTCGACCAGCCCGGCGCAGTCCGGCGCGGCGAGTCGTTCGCGCAGGGTGACGCGGGCGGCGAGGATGCGCTCGGCCACGTCGGGTCGCGCCGCCGGATCGATGGTGCCGCGCAGGCCAAAGTCGTAGACGTCGGTGATCATCTCGGCGACGGCCAGGGACCGGATGCTTTCGGCCGTAAGCGCCTCGTGGCCGTCGACGCCGGCTGCCCCGTAATCGACCCAGTCAGCGGTAATGTCAGCGGTCGAGTTGCCCGACATCTCGCTTTCCCTGAGCCGCCATTGGCGCAGGCTTTCATCGTCGTGCTCGGCTTCAATCAGGGGCCGATGCTTAAGACCGTAGATCAGGTTTTCGCCGACACTGGCGGAAACAAAAAACGGCGCGGCGCCGGCGAAGGCCATGCGGTGGCCGGTAACCGCTTCGGGAAGATCGCCGAGCTCTTTGCCGCCCATGTCGATGCGGCCGCCGGTGGGGTCGATCAATCGACTCAACACCAGGGCAAGCTCTTCCTTGCCGCTGCCGCTGGCCCCAACAACGGCGACCCGTTCATGGAGGCTGAAGTTGAACGACACCCCGTCGATGATCTTCACGTCGTCGTCGGTCAGGGAAAGATTGGCCACGGCCAAATTGCCGCTGAGCGGCTCCGGCGGCGCGTCATCGTCGGCCATTTTCTCTTCGTCGCGCATGCCGGCGGGCTCGAACTGGGATACCACTTGATCATACTTGATCTTGGCGTCGGCCTGAATCTGGTAGAAGTTGAGCAACTCCTTCCACGGCGAGGCGATGTCCTTCTGGGCGCCCATAACCGCGACCAGGGCGCCGAGCGACAAATCACCCTCGATTACCAGATAGCCGCCAACCGAGAAGAACATCAGCGGCGTGAACTGGTTGATGAAATTGTTGAGAAACTTGACGAAAAATTTCTTGCGGAAAATATTGAAGCGGATGCGGAAGATATCGCCGAGGCGGTGCGAAAAGTCGGCGAGTTCGTAATTGGCTGTGTCGTTGGCGTGGATTTCCTGCGCCCCCGAAACAGTCTCGCCGATGCGCTCGGCGAGCTTGCGCACATGGCGCACCCGCTCCTTGCCCAGCAGGTTGACCTTGCGCTGGAGTTTGGGAATGACATAGCCTTGGACCGGGTAGAACATCAGCGCCATGAGCCCGAGCTTCCAGTCCTGGGCCATGATGAAGATCAGCGCCGTAATCAACAGCCCGCCCTGGTACACGGGCAGGGTAAAGGCATCGCCGATAAAGCCGCCAAGAGGCTCGACCTCGGCGGTGATCATGGGAATCAGCTCGCCTTGGGATACCTTGCGGAAATGCGGCAAGGGAAAGCGCAGGATACGGGAATAAAGCTGATAGCGTAGGCGGCGCAGCATGCGTTCGCCGAGCAAGCCCTTGAAAACGTTGATGTAGTATTTGAACCCACCGTTGACCAGCACAAGCACGAAATAGAGTGCACAGAACATCGCCAGCAACGGCAGGCGTTCGAGTTCGACAATGTCGATACCGAATATGTCAAAAGGCTGGACGTAGGGTTCGGCGGCCGCGGCCGCCGCCGTGGCGGCATCGCCAGTGGCCGTCGTTGCATCACCGGCGGCGGCAACAGCGGTTTGCGCGGCGTCTTCCGGCACTTTCAAAGCGCGGTTGATGATTTTTTTCGGAATCTCAAGGGACAGGTAATAGAACGGCAGCGAGAACAGTGTGACAGCCAGCACCATGATCTGCTGGCGCATGCTGTAGCGGACGATAAATTTAAACGCTGTTTTTTCCATTGCCACTTACTCGACCGCGCCGTTTGCGCGCGCATTACGCTCCCCTGATTGATGGCGGACAAAACATTAACCCAGCTTCGCCAGCGGGTAAACGCTTTCGCGTCCAACCAAACGCCTATCGTAAAAGGGAAAACATGCTTTCGCCAGGGGTTTGGCTGTGCCATAGTCAGCCATCGATAACATGTTTAACGTGTTGCAATTGCGCGCAGTTCGGACGTAAAAACTGAGTGCTGACCAATACGATTCCTGGCGTGAGATTTATAACCGGGTCAATCGGTCGTCAGCGTAGGTAGGGAAGCGGTAAGTCGGTGCGGTCCTGAATTGGGGGTCCGTTGACATTGTGAGAGAGACGTATCGGCGTTGTCGCCGTGGGCGATTCGCGTGCCATTATGGTGGCGGACTGGGCGGTGGCGAACAGACTGGGTGGAAGTAGAAAACTGGGATGACCATGAGCCAAGCCTCTGGCGACCGGCGAATTCTGATCTATAGCCACGACACCTTCGGGCTGGGACACCTGAGACGGTGCCGTGCCATCGCCCATGCCCTGGTGGAAGAGTACAAGCATCTCTCCGTGATGATCCTGTCGGGCTCGCCGATCATCGGCAGCTTCGACTTCCGCGCCCGCGTCGATTTCATCCGCGTGCCCGGCGTCATCAAACTGCGCAATGGCGAGTACACCTCCCTCAACCTGCATATCGACATCGAGCATACCCTGGCCATGCGGGCCTCGATCATGAAGCACGCGGCCGAGATTTTTGACCCCGATATTTTTATCGTCGACAAGGAGCCCCTGGGCCTGCGCGGCGAGGTGCTCGATACCCTGACCATGCTCAAGGAGCGCGGCACCCAACTGGTGCTCGGCCTGCGCGACGTGCTCGACGAGCCCGCCCTGCTGATGCCCGAGTGGCGGCGCGAGAACGTGCTGCCGGCCCTGCGCGATCTCTATGACGAAATCTGGGTCTACGGCCTGCCGCAGATCTGGGACCCCCTGGCCGACATCGGCCTGCCCCAGGTGGTGCGCGACAAGGTTACCTTTACCGGCTACTTGCCCCGGCCCATGCCGTCGACCCCGCCGCCTCTTGCGGTGGCGGAACTGGTGGAGGAGCCCTACCTGCTGGTCACCACCGGCGGTGGCGGCGACGGCGACGGCCTGATCGACTGGGTGTTGCGGGCCTACGAAAGCGACGATCCGCCGCCGTGGAACGCGCTTCTGGTGCTCGGGCCATTCATGCAGCCCGAGATCCAGGCCCAGTTCCAGCAACGGGTGGCCGCCATTCCACGGCTCAAGGCGATCGTCTTCGATACCCATCTTGAACCGCTGATGGCCGATGCCGCCGGCATCGTCGCCATGGGCGGCTACAACACGTTCTGCGAAATCCTGTCGTTCGACAAACCGGCGTTGATCGTGCCCCGTGAAGTGCCGCGCATGGAACAACTGATCCGCGCGACGCAAGCCCGCGACCACGGCCTGACCTCCATGTTGCTCGATAACAACGGCCGCAATCCCAAGATCATGGCCGACGCCCTGCGCGCTCTGCCCCATCGCGCGCCGCCTTCCAGGGTGGTGATTCCGGGGCTGCTCGACGGCATCACAACGGTCAACCGGTTGGTCGGTCAGCGCCTCGAGGTTCGCCCGCGCGACAGCGGCGCCACGCCAGTGCTCCAGACCGGGTAGAGTGCGCGGCACGATCGCCTTCGTTCTCAAGGGCTATCCACGGCTTTCCGAAACTTTTATCGCCCAGGAAATTCGCGGCCTGGAGCAGGCCGGTCTGGCGATTTCCATCATCGCCCTGCGCCATCCCACCGATCCCCATCGCCACCCGATCCTCCAAGAGATCCAGGCGCCGGTCAGCTATCTGCCCGAGTACCTGTGGCGCCATCCGCTGCGTCTGTGGCGTGGCTGGCGCCGGGCCCGGCGCATGGCCGGCTACCAAGCCGCGCGTCAGGTCTGGTTCGATGATTTGCGCCGCGACCGCAGCGCCAACCGGGTGCGGCGTTTCGGCCAGGCCTTGGTCCTGGCCGCCGAACTCGACCCGGCCATCGACCGACTTCACGCCCATTTTCTGCATACCCCGTCGTCGGTCACCCGCTATGCCGCTCTGATAACCGGCCTGCCATGGAGCTGTTCGGCCCACGCCAAGGATATCTGGACCTCGCCGGAATGGGAGAAGCGCGAGAAGCTGGCGTCCTGCCATTGGGCGGTGACCTGTGCCGCCGCCAGTTACAATCACCTCGACGCCCTGGCGCCCCGGGGTCGGATCGAGCTGGTCTATCACGGTCTCGATTTCAGCCGTTTTCCGGCCTGTCCGCCGGCAACCGAAGGGCCACCTCGCGACGGTAGCGATAGCGACAAGCCGGTGACTATTCTGGCTGTCGGCCGGGCGGTGGAAAAGAAAGGCTTCGACGATCTGCTGGCGGCATTGGCGACCCTGCCCGACGATCTGCATTGGCGCCTGATCCACATTGGCGGCGGCGAAAAGCGCCAGGCTTTGGCCGATCAGGCCCGGGACGCCGGCCTCGATGACCGCATCGACTGGCGCGGCGCCCAGCCCCAGGACGTGGTGCTGGGCGCCTACCGCGATGCAGATCTGTTCGTCCTGCCGTCACGCATCACCAGGGACGGCGACCGCGACGGTCTGCCCAACGTGCTTATGGAGGCCATGTCCCAGGGCCTTTGTGTGGTCTCGACCCGGGTCTCGGGCATTCCCGAACTGATCGACGACGGCGAAACCGGCCGGTTGGTCGACGGCGGCGACCGCCCGGCCCTATCGAACGTCCTGGCGACGTTGATTACCGATCCGACCCAGCGCGACCGTCTCGGCCGGGCCGGCAATGTACGGGTGCGGCGTGACTTCGCCATGGATCGCGGCCTGGCACGCCTTGCGGCCAAGTTCGGCCTGACGGGTTAGAATACAGTCATGGAGATTGCGTTCTACGCCCCGCTCAAGGCGCCGGACTATCCGGTGCCGTCCGGCGACCGCCGCATGGCCGGGCTGCTGCTGGCGGCCCTCGGAGTGGCCGGCCACGACGTTACGCTTGCATCGCGCTTGCGCGCCTATGAGGGCCGGGGCAACGCCGCCAGTCAGGCCGAAATTCGCGCCGCCGGCGAGGTCGAAGCGCAATCCCTGATCGAGCGCTTCCATGATTCGCCACAGCGGCCCCGGGCGTGGTTCACCTATCACCTCTACCACAAAGCGCCCGACTGGCTGGGGCCAATGGTCAGCCGGGCCCTGGCCATCCCCTATGTGGTCGCCGAGGCGTCGTTTGCGCCAAAACAGGCTCAGGGGTCCTGGGCCGAGGGTCACGCCGCCGTGGCCGCCGCCCTTGGCCAGGCCGGTGCCGTTCTGGCCGTGACCGAGGATGACCGGGCTGGTCTGCGCCCTCTGGTGAGCGATTGTGAACGCCTGATCGCCCTGGCCCCGTTTCTCGACCCGGCGCCCTATGCGGCCGCTGGCGGCGCGGCGCGCCGACGCCTGGCCAGGGAGCTGCACCTCGACCCCACGGTGCCGTGGCTGTTGACCGTGGCTATGATGCGGCCAGGCGACAAGCTCGCCTCGTACCAGCGTCTGGGCGCCGCCCTGGCGACCTTGCAGGGCCGGCCCTGGCAGTTGCTGGTGGTCGGCGACGGGCCAGCACGGGATACGGTTGAAGCGGCCCTGGGCGACCTCGGCAACGACCGGGTGGCCTACGCCGGCGAACAATCGGAAGACGCCCTGCCCGCTTACTACGGCGCCGCCGACGTCATGGTCTGGCCAGCGGTCAATGAAGCCTACGGCATGGCCTTGCTCGAGGCCCAGGCGGCGGGACTGCCGGTGGTCGCCGGCCGCGTGCGCGGCGTCAGCGACGTGATTAGAGACGGTGAAACCGGGCTGTTGACCACCAATGGCGACGGCGCGGATTTCGCCGGGGCGGTGCGGCTGCTGCTTGACGACAGCGACTTACGGCGTGATCTCGGCAAAGCGGCGCGGGCCTCGGTAGCGGCCCACCACGGCCTCGATCAGGCGGCAACCACCCTCGATCATGCCCTTGCCGTGGCCGGCGCCGCGTCATGATCCGACTTGCCTTAGTTCGTCATGCGCCGACCACCTACAACCACCAGGGCCGCATGCAGGGCGCCCGCGATGTTCCGCTCAGCGCCGAAGGCCGGAAGAGCGCCGCGAGCTGGGCGGTGCCGACCGAACTCGCCGGCTTCATCTGGCAGACCAGCCCCCTGGCACGGACCCGGGATACCGCCCGGCTGATGGGCATCCAAAATCCGACCGTCGAGCCGCGGCTGATCGAAATGGACTGGGGCCGCTGGGAGGGCCGATTGATCGACGAACTGCGCGCCGAGTTGGGCGCCGAGATGGCCGACAACGAGGCCGGCGGTCTCGATTTCCGGCCCGACGGCGGCGAGAGCCCGCGCGAAGTCCAGGCCCGCCTGGCGCCATGGCTGGACGAAATTGCCGGCGCCGGGCACGACACCGGTGCGGTCACCCACAAGGGCGTGATCCGGGCCCTCTTCGCCCAGGCCATGGACTGGGACATGACCGGCCGGCCGCCGGCCCGCCTCGACTGGACGGCGGCTCATGTGTTCATTGTCGACGACCACGGCCGGCCCACGGTCGAGCGTCTCAACGTATCGCTGGCGGCGCCATGACGAAGATAATGTTCCATGTCCAGCACCTGTTGGGGATCGGCCATTTGCGGCGCGCCGCCATGATCGCCCGGGCCACGGCGGCGCGTGGCCTCGACGTCACCGTGGGGAGCGGCGGCAGGGCCATCGATGATGTCGACCTGGGCGCCGCCCGGTTTCACCAGTTGCCGGCGCTACGGGCCGCCGATGCCAGTTTTTCGGCGCTGCTCGACGAACACGGCGCGGTAATCGACGATGACTGGCGCCAGCGGCGCTGCGCCGAGACCCTCAAACTCTTCGCCGACATCAACCCGGCGGTGCTGGTGGTCGAGACCTTTCCCTTCGGCCGCCGCCAACTGGCCTTCGAGTTGCTGCCCCTGCTGGCCGCCGCCCGTGCGGCGGGTACCGTCGTCGTATCGTCGGTACGCGACATTCTGACCGCGCGCAAACCGGCCCGCACGGAAGAAGCGGCGGCCTGGGCCGTGGAGCATTTCGACCACGTTCTGGTCCATGGTGATCCGGGTCTGGTCAGCTTTGACGACAGCTTTCCCGCAGCCCGGAAGATTGCCGGTAAGTTGACCTATACGGGCTATGTGGCGGCGGCGGTAGGACCCAGCAGCAAGGACACGGCGGGCCGGGACGAAGTCATCGTCTCGGCCGGCGGCGGCGCTGTCGGCGCGCCTTTGCTCGATGCGGCCCGCGCCGCGCGATCCTTATCGCGTCACGGCGGCAATCGCTGTTGGCGGCTCCTGGCCGGCACCAATATCGACGACAACGCCTTCGCCGCCATCGCCATCGGCGCCCCTGAAGGCGTGGTGGTGGAGCGCGCCCGGACCGATTTCCCGACCCTGCTGGCGAACTGCGCCGTGTCGGTCTCCCAGGCCGGCTACAATACGGTGATGGAAATCCTGCAGGCAAAAGCCCGGGCCGTACTGGTGCCCTTCGCCCGCGGCGGCGAGACGGAACAAGCACTGCGGGCCAGACGATTGCATGCTCAGGGCCGGGTCACCACTTTGGACGAGGACGACATGACACCGGCCCGCCTCGCCGCGGCAGTTGATATGGCGCTGGCCACGCCGGCCCCGGGGGCGACGGAAATTTCCATGAACGGCGCCGAACGCAGCGCCGATCTCATTGCCGGATGGGCCCATGGCTAGTTGGCGCGACCTCGGTGACGAACTCGATCGCTGGGCCGAGGCCGGGCGCCGGGCCACCCTGTGGTGGCGCGACGACGACGCCGCCCATGCCACGACGGCCCTCGAACGGCTGCTCACCTTGCGTCAACGCCTCGATATACCCCTAGCCCTGGCCGCCATGCCGGCGCTGATTGACGACCCTGCCGCCAAGGCGATCGCGGATGACGCCGGCGCCACCGTATTGCAACACGGCTATGCCCATCACAATCACGCCATGGCCAGTGAGCGCAAGGCGGAGCTGTCGGACAGCCGTGACCCGAACATCGTCATGGACGAACTGGTGCGCGGCTGGCAGCGGCTGGAATCTCTGTTCGGCGACCGCGCGGTGCCGGTTCTGGTGCCACCGTGGAATCGTATCGGTTACAGCCTGGTGCCGCGCCTCGGTAATGCCGGATATTGCGGCCTGTCGACCTACGGCCCGCGACCCCGGCGACTGGCGGGGCCCGGCGTTGTCCTGGTCAACACCCATATCGACCTGATCGATTGGCGCGGCCACCGGAGCTTTGTCGGCGACGACAACGCCCTGGAACTCGCCGTGGCCCACCTGACGGCCCGGCGCCTGAACAACAACGGCGACGACGAGCCCACCGGCCTGTTGAGCCACCACCTGGCCCATGACGAGGCCTGTTGGGATTTTATCGCGACCCTGGCGGCGGCAACCCGGGCCCATCCGGCGGCTGACTGGCTTGACGCCTGGACCATTTTCGCGGATACCCCATGAGCAATAGTCCCCTGGTCAGCATTCATCGCTACCCGGTCAAGTCGGTGGTCGCCGATTACCTCCGCGCCGCCGCCGGCATGGCGCTGACCCTGGGACCTTTAGTGTTCTTTAACCTTGTTGCACCGATGGTGTACATTCTCGGAGGCCTCGGCGCATTGTTCCTCGTCTTCGGGATTCGGACGCTGTTGCGACAGCTCGCATTTGTCGAGGTTTCCGCCGAGGGAGTCACGATGGGGGGACCAGCGGGAAGCGCTGTCCTTTGGCAAAACCTCGACGCTATGTCGCTGCACTATTACACGACACGGCGCGATAAACAGGGCGGCTGGAAGCAGCTCAAAATAAGGCAAAAGAGCCGCACTATGGCGCTCGATTCGTCGCTGCCCGGGTTTGACGGCATCGTCGCCCAGGCCTTCCATGCGGCCCGCGCCAACGGTGTCGAACTCGACGCGCGCACCCTGGCCAACCTGCCCTCCCTGGGCATCGCCATGCCCGAGGACGGTCCATGAGCGACATTCTCACCATCCGCGACCTGTCCATCGGGTTTCAGGTTCAGGAAAGTTTCGTGACCGCCGTCGATGGGGTGTCCTTCGCCATTCGCCAGGGCTCGACCATGGCCCTGGTCGGCGAGTCCGGATCAGGCAAATCGACCATCGCCCAGGCGATCATGGGCATTCTGCCCAAGGTGGCGCGGATCAGTGGCGGCGAAGTCATCCTGCACGACCCGCGGGGCGGCGGCCCCGACGTTGACATCGCCAAGCTCAAGCGCGACGGCGGCGCCATGCGGGCGATTCGCGGCGGCCGGGTCTCGATCATTTTTCAGGAACCGATGACCTCGTTGTCCCAGTTGCACACGGTGGGCAATCAGGTTGGCGAGGCCCTGCACCTGCACCGCGACGTCAACCGCGCCACCGGCCGCGAGCTGACCATCGAGACCCTGCGTCTGGTCGGCTTCCCGGACCCGGCGAGTGCCTACAAATCCTACCCGTTCGAGCTCTCCGGCGGCTTGCGCCAGCGGGCGATGATCGCCATGGCGCTAATCTGCAGACCGGCCCTGCTGATCGCCGATGAGCCGACCACGGCGCTTGACGTCACTATCCAGGCGCAAATCCTCAAGCTCATTGCCGACCTCCAGGCCGAGTTGGGCATGGCGGTGCTGATGATCACCCACGATCTCGGCGTGGTCGCCAATGTCGCCGAGGAAGTAGTCGTCATGTACCACGGCAAGATCATGGAGAGCGGCTCCCTGACCGACATTTTCCGCAACTCCAAGCATCCCTACCTCAAGGCGCTGCTGGACGCGGTGCCGCGCTTCGACATGGCCGAAGGCGAGCGCTTGGTGCCAATTCGCGCCATCAAGCCGGTCAAGGCGATCCTGTTGGAGCAGAACGCCGAGCCGGGCGGCTCGACCGCCGGCGCGGGGAGCGACAAGCCGCTGCTGTCGGTACGCAATCTTTGCAAGTCGTTCTCGCTACGCAAACAAGGCTGGTTCGGCGGTGAGGAAGACAGCCGGGCCATTGCCGTCGACGACGTCAGTTTCGATATCAAGCGCGGCGAA
>JAYGEF010000325.1:0-9692 GCA_046582535.1 Alphaproteobacteria bacterium | reverse complement strand
ACCCCTTTCTGGATCATCAGGGTGGTGTCCTGCATATAGTCGTCCGAATGGAGCACGAAGCCGCGGCCGGATTCCACCGGGCCACCGAAATGAACCCTGATCTGATCGACCTCGGGTACCGTATCGACGTTGAGTTGCTCGAGGAGGTCAGGGAACGTGATCGAGTCGATGAGCTTGTTGACCACAAGACCCATGGCGCCCTCGGCGCTGTGGGCGCAGAGGTAGATCACCGTTCGTGAAAACCGGGAGTCGCTCATTTGCGGCATGGCAATGAGCATCTGCCCTTCGAAGTAACCGGATTGCTCGTCCATAAGCACCTTCTCCATACCGCGGTGCCCCCGCCCGATTCACCGTCACGCAAGTATCTCACAGAAGTGACGAACCAAAGGTAAAAAACGATCTATAACGTCATATGGGACCGAGCGGCGACCATGGCAAGCCGCATGAATAACGTTTAAAGCGTTGAAATAATGTCAATTTGTTCAATTGTTTCAAATTTCTCTCGTCTCGGCGTCGGCGCGATATTGGTGCTGGCGGCGCTTACGGGCGATGCCATGGCGGCGGCCAGCCCCTGGGATCGTACCGATGTGAGCGAAGCGCGTCTGGTCGCCGCCCAGGATGCGGTGGGCGATGGCACCGTGACGTTGGGCCTGCAGATCCGCCTGGCACCGGGTTGGAAGACTTACTGGCGCAGTCCCGGCGAGGCCGGTTTCCCGCCCCGTTTCGAGTGGTCCGGCTCGACCAATCTGACCGCCGCAGAAGTCGCCTGGCCGGCGCCCCAGCGGTTCCTGGAGATCGGCGATTTTCTGACCCATGGCTATAAGGACGAGGTGGTATTTCCCATCACCGCCCGGGCCGAAGATCCGAGCCAGCCGATGGTTCTCAGGGTCGTGGTCGACTATGCGGCCTGCGCGGAAATCTGCTACCCGTTCACCGCTGAACTCAATCTTGAGCTGCCGCCGGGCACGGCCCGCCCGAGCCCATTTGGCGGGTTGGTCGCGCGCTTCCTTGCCCGGGTGCCCGGTCCGCCCACGCCCGGCGGCATGGCCATACAGATGGCCGAGGCGTCCGGTGTCGGGGCCGATCAGTTGCTTCGTGTGACGGCGCTGTCGCCCACCACCGGATTTGCCGCGCCCGAGTTGTTCGTGGAAGGGCCTTACGCGTTCTATTTTGGCGGGCCCGCGGTCGCTGTGAACGGCGATCAGGCAATGTTCCGGTTGACCGCCCCGGCGCCCCGGGACGGCACCCCGTTGGTCGGTGCGGCGTTGACCCTTACCCTGGTCGACGGCGACAGGCTGGTGGAACAGGTCGCCACCGTGGTACCCGGCATCGCCGAGACACCTTCATTGTGGCGTTTGCTGGCCATTTTGGCGTTGGCCTTCGTCGGCGGCATGATTCTCAACCTGATGCCCTGTGTGCTGCCGGTGTTGTCGCTCAAGGTCATGGGCGCTATCAGTCATGGCGGCGCCGAGCGGCGCACCGTGGCGCTGAGTTTCGCCGCTACCGCCGCCGGTATCGTGGCGTCCTTCCTGGTCCTCGCCGCCGCCGTGGCCGGGGCCAAGACGGCGGGCATGGCGGTGGGTTGGGGGGTTCAGTTTCAGCAACCCCTGTTCCTCGTCGCCCTAGTCGTCATCATTACCCTGTTCGCCAGCAATCTGCTGGAGCTGTTCCATATTCCCTTGCCGGCATGGCTTGGCGGCGTCGCTTCAAGCGGTGGCACCAGCGGCATGGCCGGGCATTTTGCTTCCGGCGCTTTCGCCACCCTGTTGGCGACGCCCTGCTCGGCGCCGTTCCTCGGTACCGCCGTGGGCTTCGCCCTGGCCCGGGGTACGGGCGAGATATTCGCCGTCTTCACCGCTCTCGGCCTTGGTATGGCAGTGCCTTTCCTGGCCATGGCCGCGGCGCCCGGCCTGGCCACCCGGTTGCCTCGGCCGGGACCGTGGATGGTCACCCTGCGGCGGGTTCTGGCCCTGCTGTTGGCGACGACGGCTCTGTGGCTGGTAACCGTTCTGGCCAGCCAGGCGGGCACGCGCGTGGCCATCGCCGTGGGCGCCCTGATGGTCGCCGTGGTCATGGCTCTGGCCTATGCCGCCCGCCGGGAGCGCGAACGCCGGATCGTCACCTCGGGCCTGATTATATCGATCATAGCCCTGGCGTTCATGGCCCCGGTCCATTTCGAACGTCCGGCCGCCAGCGTCCAGGCACCGGCCGCCGACGCCCTGTGGCAGGCCTTTGACCGCGACGCCATACCCGGTCTGATCACCGCCGGTAAGACCGTGTTCGTCGAAGTCACCGCCGACTGGTGCGTGACCTGCAAGTTCAACAAGGCCACCGTACTCGACGTTGGCGAGGTGGCACGCCGTCTGGCCCAGGATAATGTGGTTGCCATGCGCGCCGACTGGACCTCGCCCAATCCCGCCATTGCCGCCTATCTGGAAGACTTCGGCCGTTTCGGTATCCCGTTCAACGCAGTGTACGGGCCAGCACTGCCCCGTGGCCTGGTGCTGCCGGAACTGCTGACCGACGACGCGGTGATCAGCGTCCTGGACCGGGCCGGGCGGGTCGTTGCAACCAGCGACTAGAGGAAAGGAACTTAGTTTTGGCTATCGCTACACACGCTCTCGCTAAACTGCGCGTCGACCATGTGGGCAGCTTTTTGCGCCCGGAAAGTCTCAAGCAGACATTCCTCGACTACGGCAATAATCTCATAGACTTCGAAGCGCTGGAGAAGGCCCAGAACGAAGCGGTTGCCGACGTTGTCGCCAGGCAGGAACGCCTCGGCCTGCCCGTGGTGTCGGACGGCGAGTACCGGCGCATAAACTTTCAAGTCAGCTTCTCGGTGGTCGAGGGCTGGAACCTGTGGGACGGCTCGTGGAAGGGTTTTGTTACGAACCCGAGCTCGATCTTCGACGGTGAGGCACCCCACTCACGCGGCGGTGACGCGGTGGAGTCGTTCAAGATCCCGGCGACCGCCAAGCTGGTTTGCACGGAAAATTTCCCCCTGCGCGAGTACAACTACCTGGCCTCGGTTGCCAAGCACCCGGCCAAGGCCATGCTCATGGGGCCGGACCGGGTGGCCCAGATGTGCGACATCCCCGGCTCCAAGCCACATTATGCCGACGGCGACGCGTTCCTGGCCGATGTGGTCGCCATTCAGCGCGCCATGGTCGCCGAGCTCGTTGACGCGGGCTGCCCCTATGTCCAGCTCGATGAGCCGAGCTATACGGGCTATGTCGACCGGCAGACCCTGGAACGCATGGCGGCGCGAGGCGAAGTCCCCATGGCGAACTTGTCCCGGGCAATTGATGCGAGCAACGGCGTTATCGAAGGCCTGCAAGGCAAGGCCTGCTTCGCCATCCATATTTGTCGCGGCAATCGCGCCAGCATGTGGCACCGGGAAGGGGCCTATGACGGCATCGCCGAGGTGCTGTTCTCGGGTCTCAATTTCGACCGTCTGCTGCTTGAATATGATACCGAGCGGGCCGGCGGCTTCGAGCCGCTTCGTTATGTCCGCCCCGGTGTTGTCGTTGTGCTCGGCCTGGTCACCACCAAGACAGGCACCGTAGAGGCCGTCGATGAACTGATGGGCCGGATTGATGACGCCTCGCGGTTCATCGATGTCGATCAGCTTGCCCTCAGCCCGCAATGCGGCTTTGCCTCGGGGATCGCTGGAAATATTTTGAGCGAAGACGAGCAATGGCGAAAGCTCGAGGTTATCCAGGAGACCGCGCAACGGGTTTGGGGAGTAGACGCTTAGGCCCCTATGGCCCTAAGTTCACCTCAACACTTCAACACGGCCAAGATTCCGAAAACGGGGCGGCGACCATCCCGGGCAAAGGATAAGACCATGACCATCTCTGTTGGCGACCGCGTTCCGTCCACCACACTCCACCACATGACCGGCGAGGGCCCGTCTGAGATCACCACGGATGCGCTGTTTGGCGGCAAGACCGTCGCTCTGTTCGCGCTGCCTGGCGCCTTTACGCCGACTTGTTCGGCCAAGCATTTGCCGGGTTATGTGGCGAATGCCGACGCGCTCAAGGCCAAGGGTGTCGACACCATCGTTTGCCTGTCAGTCAACGACGCCTTCGTCATGGGCGCCTGGGGCGAGGACCGGGGCGTTGGCGATACGGTGATGATGGCCGCCGACGGCAGCGCCGACTTCACCCGCGCCGTGGGCCTTGATCTCGATTTGTCGAACCGCGGTTTCGGAGTGCGTTCCCAGCGCTATTCCATGCTGGTTCGCGATGGCGAGGTGGCGGCGCTCCACGTGGAAGCCCCGGGCGCCTTCGACGTCAGCGACGCCGAAACCATGCTTGGCGACCTGTAACCAACTGGAGCTTTGTCATGACCATCAAAGTGGGCGACCGTGTCCCTTCGGCGCCGCTCGAATACATGAGCCCTGACGGCCCGGTCGGGATTTCGTCGGATGAGTTGTTCGCCGGCAAACGGGTCGCCGCTTTCGCCGTGCCCGGCGCCTTCACGCCGACATGCTCCCAGGAGCACCTGCCGGGCTTTGTGCGGCGGGCCGAGAATATCAAGGCCAAAGGGATCGACCTCATCGTCTGCCTGTCGGTCAACGATGTCTTCGTCATGGGCGCCTGGAGCAAGGACCAGGACGCGGACGGCAAGGTGATGATGGTGGCCGATGGCGGCGGCGACTTCGCCCGCGCTATGGGCATCGTCGTCAGCTATCCCGGTTTCGGTGAGCGCTCGGACCGCTACTCCATGGTGGTCGATGATGGCGTGGTCAAAACCCTGCACATCGAAGCCGAGGACGCCTTCGAGGTCAGCGACGCCGACACCATGTTGGGTGAGCTCTAACCGCTCTCCCGGCCGGGCACTGCCCCGGTTGCCAGGGCGTCGGCGCGTTCGTTTCCAGGGTCGCCGGCGTGGCCCTTGACCCAGTGCCACTGGATTTCATGGTCGGCCAGGGCGGCCTCGAGGCGCTGCCACAAATCAACGTTTTTGACCGGCTTCTTGGCGGCAGTTTTCCAGCCGTTGGCTTTCCAGCGATGAATCCAGCCGGTGATGCCGTCTCGCAGGTAGGTGCTGTCGGTGTGGAGGTTGACCGTGGTTGGGCGGGTCAACGCCTCAAGGGCCTGGATCGCCGCCATCATCTCCATGCGGTTGTTGGTGGTCTCCAACTCACCGCCCGATAGCTCGCGGGTCTTGCCCTGATAGCTCAGCACCGCGCCCCAGCCGCCCGGCCCGGGATTGCCCGAGCAGGCCCCATCGGTGTGGATTTCAACGGTGGGCCCGCCAGTCACACCAGGGCTCATGAAAGGCCGTATTCGCCGGGTCCGGCGACACCTTGGTGGAACCGTAGCTTTTGCAAGTACTCGGTAGGGTCCTTGGGTTTGACCATGGCGCCCTCGACCTGGTTGAGCCAGTCATACAGCCGGGTCAGCAGGAAGCGCAGCGCCGAGCCCCGGGCCAGCAGCGGCAGGGCGGCCAACTCGGCCTCGGACAACGGCCGCACCTGGCCATAGGATGACAGCAGGTTGCGCGCCTTGGTGACGTTGAACTCGGCATGGCGCTCGAAGCACCAGGCGTTGAGGCAAGTGGCGATGTCGTAGGCCATGAAATCGTTGCAAGCGAAATAGAAGTCGATCACGCCGGTAAGCTGGTCGCCGTTGAAGAATACGTTGTCGGGAAACAGATCGGCGTGGATGACGCCGGCCGGCAGGTCCGTCGGCCAGGCCGCCTCCAGGTAATCGAGTTCGGCCTCGATGGTCGCCTCGATGCCGTCGAACACCGCGTCGGCGCGGCCCCGGCAGGGCTCGAACAGAGGCCGCCAGCCTTGCACCGACAGGGCGTTGGGACGGGTCAGTTCGAATTCGGTACCGGCGAGATGGAAGGCGGCCAGAGCGCTGCCCAGGGCGGCACATTGAGCCGGCCGGATACGCCGCGGCCAGACGCCGTTGAGAAAGCTGATAATCGCCGCCGGGCGGCCGCACAGATGGCGCAGGGCCTCGCCGTCACGGCCCTTGATCGGTGTCGGACAGGATACGCCGGCGCTTGCCAGATGGTCCATGAGGCCGAGGAAGAACGGCAGGTCGGCCGGGTCCACGCGCTTTTCGTAAAGGGTCAGAATAAAGGGCCCGCGATCGGTGAGCAGCAGGTAGTTGCTGTTCTCCACGCCCTCGGCGATGCCCTTGAACGAAGCCAGGGCGCCGATGTCGTATTGGCCGAGGAAAGCGATTATGTCCTCGTCGGATACTTCGGTATAGACAGCCATGGCGGGTACGTTCAGTGAAGCGGTGGGCGCCGGCTCTTGCCGTTGCAGGCGGTGGCGATTAAAGTGCCGCCGGCCCCTTGAGGGCCGCGAATGCGGTGCCGACAACCTATTACAGCATGGCGACCAATAAAACCTTTTACGGAGTCTCATATGGCGGACGCGGTCGTTGCCCAGAAAGAGCCCTACGCGGTCGAGGTCGAAGCCGGCAAGGAGTACTGGTGGTGTGCCTGCGGACGAAGCGCCAATCAGCCGTTTTGCGACAGCTCCCACAAGGGCACCGGTTTCAGCCCGGTGCGGTTTTCCTCTGCCAAGGCGCGCACCATCTATTTCTGCGGTTGCAAGCAGAGCGCCAACAAGCCGCGCTGCGATGGCACCCACGGCACGCTCTGAGCGCGGAACCGTGACGATTGGCGTTGCTTACCGCTTGACCCAAAGCCTGCGTCGCACTGGCGCGGTGCTGCTGTGCCTTGGCCTCGGCGCTTGCACATACTTCGAAGAGACTTACCAGCCGCCTTGCCCGCGCGCCGCGGTTGTCGACGACGCCAAGGCGGTGTCATCGTTCCGCGACGGGCCCGGCCGTGACCTCACGGACATCCTCTATGAGGGACTGATTGTCGGTGTCGGCGGAGATTGTAGCTATCACGAGGATGGCTATGTAGAGGCTGATTTATCTGTCAGGTTCAATCTGTCGATTGGCCCGGCCCTCGAGGACGGTATAGGCCGTTGGCAGTATTTCGTGGTCATTCTCGATCCTGATGGTCAGCGTATCGCCAAGAAAGTCTTCAATATCGAATTGGCTTTCGAACAGGCCAGCTTCCAGACCGGTCTGATGGATTTGACGACCCAGCGCATCTCTTATTCGCCCTGGCCCGACGCCCGGGGCTATCGAATTCTCGTCGGCTTCCAGCTTACCCGCGAGGAACTCGACTACTTGCGGTCACGAATTCAGTAGGCGGTCCCACCAGGCGCCGACGGCGCAATGCCAGTAGACGCGCCTGCGGCGCAATGGTTGACCTCCGACCCAGGCGGTCTATGATCTTTGATGGCGAACGAGGCGACTCGTCCGCTATGGGGAGTACATACAGATGAACCCCGTGGGAGAGACCGGCCGTGCATCGCTGCATGGGGCCGGCGCCGAAGGAGCAACCGCCCCGGAAACTCTCAGGCAAACGGACCGCGTGGTGATGAAACTCTGGAAAGCAGGTGGCCGCTTTATGGTGGCCGCCTCACCGAAGGGGTAAGCTGGTTCCCACCGGCCAATCTCTCAGGTCTGACGACAGAGGGGGCGACCGCCAAACCGGTGACGGTTGGTGCGGTCGTGTCCATGAATGTTGGAGGATCTGTTGAACCCACCAGACAGCGCAGCCGTCAGCCATACGCCGCTTTATGATCTCCATGTGGAACTGGGCGGCAAGATGGTTCCCTTCGCCGGCTATGCCATGCCGGTGCAGTATCCCAGCGGTATTCTGACCGAGCACGGCCATACCCGCAGCCAGGCCGGATTGTTCGACGTCTCGCACATGGGTCAGGTAACGATTGCCGGGGCCGGCGCGGCAATGGCCCTGGAGGCGCTGGTCCCCGGCGACATCGCCGGCCTCGAGCCCGGCCGTATGCGCTACACCCTGTTTACCAACCACTCGGGCGGCATTCTCGATGACCTGATGGTGGCGAATTCGTCCGGCGGGGTGGGTGATCGCCTGTCCCTGGTGGTCAACGCCGCCAACAAACACGCGGATCTGGCTCACCTTCAGGCCAACCTGGGTGCCAGTCTGGTGGGGGCTGTCACGGCCACCATGGATGATGATCTCGCCCTGCTCGCCCTTCAGGGCCCCATGGCGGCGGTCGTGCTAGGGCGCCACGCCCCCGATTGCGCCGCCCTGGCTTTCATGAGCGCCGCCGCCATGACCATCGGCGGCATCGACTGCGTGGTCAGCCGCTCGGGTTACACCGGTGAGGACGGTTTTGAGATTTCCCTGCCCGGTGATCGGGCCGAGGCCCTGGCCCGGCTGTTGCTGGCCGAGCCCGAGGTGGCGCCCATCGGTCTTGGCGCCCGCGACAGCCTGCGGCTCGAGGCCGGGCTGTGTCTTCATGGCCACGACATCGATCCCACGACCACACCGATCGAGGCCGGCCTGCGCTGGACCATCGCCAAGCGCCGCCAGGGCGACGGTGGCTTTCCCGGCGCCGCCGTGATCCAGCGCCAGCTTGCCGAAGGCGTGGCGCGCCGCCGGGTCGGTCTGCGCCCCGAGGGCAAAGCGCCGGCGCGCGAGGGCGCCGAGGTCGCCGACGGCGCCGGCAACATCATCGGCGTGGTTACCAGTGGCGGCTACGGCCCCAGTTTCGGCGGCCCGGTGGCCATGGGTTACGTGGCCAACGACCACGCCGCCCTGGATACCGAAGTCGCCTTGATGGTGCGCGGCAAAGCCATGCCCGCCCGGGTCGCGAAGCTGCCCTTCGTGGCGACCAATTATCACAAATCCTGACGATCTCAACCGGAGGAGACCAGCCATGAGCATTATGCGATATACCGAAGCCCACGAATGGGTGCGGGTCGAAGGCGATGTCGCCGTTATCGGCATTTCCAACTACGCCCAGGAACAGCTTGGCGACGTGGTTTTCGTCGAACTTCCCTCTGTGGGCACGGCCTTCTCGCAGGCCGAACAGGCTGCGGTGATCGAGTCGGTCAAGGCGGCGAGCGAAATTTATGCCCCCATCAGCGGCGCAGTCACCGCGGTCAACGAGGCCCTGGACGGGGCGCCCGAGACCGTCAACGGCGATTCCACCGGTGACGGCTGGCTGTTCAAGATGAAGGCCTCGGATGCCGACGAGTTGGACGGCATGATGGATGAAGCAGCCTACCAGACCTACGTCGACGGCCTGGAATAAGACACGCGGATAGTCGGAGAAAATAATGCCCAAATCGTCACAGCCGGATCGCCGGCGCTCGTTGGAAGAACTGAAAATGCGCGGCGACTTCGTGCGCCGCCATATTGGCCCGGGCGAAGAACAGATCGCCGAAATGCTCGACGTCCTGGGGCTGAGTTCCCTCGACGAATTGATCGACAATGCGGTGCCCGAGACCATTCGTACCGAGCGGCCACTCAACCTTGATGCGGTCCGCAGCGAGCGCATGATGCTGTCCTATCTGCGGCGCATGGCCGGGCGCAACAAGGTGTTCATCTCGATGATGGGCATGGGCTATCACGGCACGGTGTTGCCCGGCGTCATCCTGCGCAACGTGCTCGAGAACCCGTCCTGGTATACCGCCTACACGCCCTATCAGGCCGAGGTCAGCCAGGGTCGCCTCGAAGCCCTGCTCAATTTTCAGCAGATGGTCATGGATCTGACCGGCATGGAACTGGCCAATGCCTCGCTGCTCGACGAGGCGACCGCCGCGGCCGAGGCCATGGCCATGGCCCACCGGGTATCCAAGTCCAAGTCCGACCGCTTC
>JAYGEF010000158.1:0-20830 GCA_046582535.1 Alphaproteobacteria bacterium | reverse complement strand
GATTCGTTCGACATCATCGACTGGGATCCGGCGGTGATCTATTCGGCCGAGGTCCGGACGCTGTTGAATGTATATGAGACCTTGACCCACTACAATGCGGAGACCGGCGAAGCCGATCCCCAGCTCGCCACCGACTGGAGCGTCAGCGACGACGGCCTGACCTGGACCTTCAATCTGCGTGAGGGGGTTTCGTTCCATGACGGCTCGGCGTTCAACGCGGCGGCGGCCAAGGCCTCGCTCGATCGCACCCTTGAGATCAATGGTGGCGCCGCCTATATCTGGTCGTCGGTTGAGAGCATCAGCGCGCCGGCCGAGTACACCCTGGTCATCAATACCAAATATCCCATGCCGCTGGATCTCGTCGCCACCTCGCAGTACGGCGCCTACATGCTGTCGCCGGAGGCCGCCGCCAAGGGCAAGGACTGGCTCTACGAAGGCAATGCCTCGGGCACCGGCCCGTACTATGTGCGCCAGTGGGACAAGGGCCAGCAACTGGTCATGGAGAAGTTCGATGACTACTGGGGTGGCTGGTCCGATGACCAGTTTGATCGCATAATCGTGCGCTTCGTCGCCGAGGTCTCGACCCAGGTGCAGATGATGCGCACCGGCGAGGCCGATCTCATGCTGTCCACCGCGCCCGCCGACACCTTGATCAAGCTCAAGGACGAAACTGGTATGACGGTCAGCGTGTTCAATAGCTGGCTTAACATTCCGCTGATGATCAACACTCAGATGTACCCCACCGACAATAAGAAGTTCCGCCAGGCGCTGACCCACCTGATGGATTACGAAGCCATTGCCCGGGATATCTACGGCGGTTACGGCACCGTCCCGAAATCCTGTGTTCCGCAGTCCATGTGGGGTTCCGGAAACTACGATATGCCGACCCTCGATCTTGCCAAGGCGCAGCAGTTGCTCGAGGAATCGGGTGTGCCCAAGTCGGACTGGAAGGTCAAGTACATGGCCTACACCGGCCGCCAGGAAATTGGCCAGATTTCCGAGTTGTTCCAGGCGCTTGCCGCCCAGGTCGGCGTTCAGGTCGAGATCCAGCAAGGTGAGTGGGGCGTGCTTTGGGACAAGCAGAAGCACCTCGATACGGCGGGCAACATGTTCGGCGTCATGTGGTGGGCCGACTGGCCGACCCCGTCGGGCTGGCTCGAGCCCATGTGGCATTCGGAAGATCCCATCCTGTTCAACTTCGGGCACTATTCCAATCCCGAGTTCGACAAACTACTCGATGACGCCATCGAGCTTCAGGGTGCCGACCGCGCCACGTCGATCGCCAAGTTCGAACAGGCTCAGGGCATCGTCATCAGAGATGCGGTGGCCATGTGTCTGGTCGATCTCAAGAAGACTCTGCTGCACCGTTCCAATCTCACCGGCGTGTACTACAATTCCGCCTACGAGACCGTGTCGGTCTACAACCTTCGCCGCTCTCAGTAAGCGGTCGGCGGGTAACCTGAACAGCGGCCGAGCCGATGTATCGGTACGTTGCTCAGCGTTTGATACTGTTGGTGGCCACGCTTATCGGCGTGGTCACCATCACTTTCATTTTGAGTCGGATCCTTCCCGGGTCGCCCATCGAGTTGATGATCGGTGGTCATCCGACCCAGGAGCAGATCGACGTGCTGACGCACGAATTCGGCCTCGATCTGCCTCTGCACGAACAATACGTCCGTTTTATCGGTGAAACCTTGCGCGGCGAATTCGGCGTCAGCCTCCACACCAAGCAGCCGGTGGTCGAGGATATTGCGGAACGTTCCATGGCGACCCTCGAACTCACCACCATGGCGGTCGTCCTGATCATTGTTATCGGCGTGCCCATCGGGGTGATATCCGCGGTCCGCAGCAATACCATGGTCGATCACGCGGCGCGTACCCTGTCCATTGCCGGTGTTGCGCTGCCGGTCTTCATGGCCGCTATCCTGCTGCAAATGCTGTTTTACGGCTGGCTCGGCTGGCTTCCCCTCCAAGGCCGAATGTCGAGCATGATCATGCTCGATTTCCCGTTCGACAGAGTCACGGGACTGTTTCTCATCGACACCGTCCTCGCCGGCTCCTGGATCGCCTTCAAGGACGCCGCGGCGCATATCGCGCTGCCGTTGATAACCCTGACCCTGGCGACCCTTCCGCTGGTCACCAGAATCACGCGGAACATGATGATGGAGGTGTTGAGCGAAGAGTACATTCGCACCGCCCTGGCCTACGGCGTTCCACGCCGTCACGTCTACTATCGCTACGCGCTCAAGGCGACGTTGATTCCGCTCATAACCGTGGTCGGGCTGACCTACGGGTTTCTGCTCGGCGGCAGCGTGGTTGTCGAGTTCATCTTCGACTGGCCCGGCCTCGGCGGCTATGTGGTGCGCTCGATCACGCGCAGCGATTTCCCGGCGTCGATCGGCGTGACCATCACCCTGGCCACCGTCTATCTCACCATCAACCTGATCGTCGACCTGCTCTACTATGTGGTCGACCCGCGCCTGAGGTCGGCATGACAAGCCTGAGCGACGAGTTCAAAACCGAGACCTTCGAGCCCAGCCTGGGGCTCAAGCTGCGCCATTTCGCGTCCAACCATGTGCTCCTGGTGATTGGCGCGGCGATATTCAGCTTTATCGTCATCGGTGCGTTGTTGGCGCCCTGGATCGCGACCCACGATCCTCTCGCCATCGTCTTCCCCGACAAGCTCGTGCCGCCCAGTCTCGATCACCTCATGGGTACCGACAGCCTCGGGCGTGACATTTTTTCGCGGGTCGTCTTCGGCGCCCGCACCTCGCTCATGGTCGGGGTCACTGTGACCGGCCTAGCCATCCTCATCGGCGCCCCCATCGGCCTGCTGTCGGGTTATTTCGGCGGCCACATCGACACGGTGCTTATGCGCATCTCCGACGTTTTTCTGGCGTTCCCGCCCTTGTTGCTGCCCATCGCCATTACCGCCGCCATCGGTGGCGGCCTGACCAACGCCATGTTCGCCCTGGCTGTGTCATGGTTCCCGTGGTACGCGCGGATTATGCGCGGCTCGGTAATCCGGGTGAAGAACGAGCTCTACATCAGCGCCGCCAAGGCCATGGGCGTAAGCCATACCCGCATCATGGTCCGCCACGCCCTACCCAACGCCCTGACCCCGGTGGTCGTCCAGGGTTCCATGGATTTCGGCTACACCATTCTCGCCGCCGCCTCGCTCAGTTTCATCGGTATCGGCGCCCAGCCGCCGGAAATGGAGTGGGGTTTGATGGCCGCGGCATCGCGCTCGAAGTTCATGGACTTCTGGTGGACCGTCACGTTCCCTGGTCTTGCGATCTTCGTCACGGTCCTGGCGGTCAATCTGGTCGGCGACGGGGTCCGCGACATACTCGATCCCAAGCACGAGGAATTCAAGTGAGCCAGCCGCTGTTGTCCATATCCGGGCTCAGCGTCGACTTTCCTGAATTGGGACGGACGGTGAAGGCGGTGCGCGGCTGTAATCTCGAGGTCGGCGTCGGTGAGATCATGGGCCTGGTCGGCGAATCCGGCAGCGGCAAGTCGGTGACCGCCATGTCGTGCCTTGGCCTGGTGCCGCCGCCTGGGCGGGTACGTGGCAAAATCCTACTCGACGGGTTTCAGGTCGTTGGCCGCAAGGATTCCGAGCTGACTCACGTTCGCGGCGGCCTCGCGGCGATGATCTTTCAGAACCCGGGCAAGGCGCTCAACCCGTTCTTCACGGTCGGCCACCAGATCGCTGACGTGCTGAAAGTCCACCGCGGCATCGGTGATGTCGAGGCGCGTAAGCGGGTCCTCGAAGCGTTCGGAACGGTGCATCTGCCTGACCCGGACATCGTCTTCGAAAAATACCCCCACCAGCTTTCCGGCGGCCAGTTGCAGCGCGCCATGATCGCCATGGCGCTGACCTGCGAACCCAAGCTGCTGATCGCCGACGAGCCGACCACGGCGCTTGACGTCACCATCCAGGCCCAGGTGGTGGTGCTGTTGCGCGAACTGGCGGCGACCCGCGGGCTCTCGATTCTGTTCATCACCCACGACCTTGGCGTTGTCGCGGCGCTGTGCGACCGGGTGGCGGTAATGTACGGCGGCACGGTGGTCGAGCAGGGCACGGTAACCGAGGTTCTCGGCCAGCCCCTGCACCCCTATACCGCCAGGCTTCTCGCCAGTGTGCCCAAGCTCGGCATGGGCAAGGCTGAGCTAACGGCGATTCCCGGCCAGGTGCCCGACATGGGCGCGCTGCCGCCGGGCTGTTCCTTCAATCCGCGTTGCGACCGGGCCACCGAGCAATGCCGGCAAGAGGATCCGTTGATCCGTGACTACGGCGGCCAACGGCTGGCCGCCTGCTTCCATGTGGAAAGCGAGCCAGCGCCGACCGGTCAGACGGTGGCCTGATGAGTGCACTGCTTTCGGTCGCCAATCTGGCCAAGAACTATCAGACCCGGCACGGCGTCATCCGCGCCGTCGCGGACGTGAGCTTCGATGTGGCCCTGGGCGAGATCGTCGCGCTGGTCGGCGAGTCCGGCTGTGGCAAGAGCACCGTGGCCCTGACCTTGTTGCGTCTAATCGAGCATGACGGCGGGCAGGTGGTATTCGATGGCATGGATCTCGACACCATCAGCAGCGAGCAGCAGCAGAAGCTGCGCCAGGACCTCAGCATCGTCTTCCAGAACCCCTACTCATCGCTCAATCCGAGGATGCGTATCCGCGATATCGTCGGCGAGCCGCTACGCACCGCCTATGGCCTGCGTGGTCGCGAACTCACCGACCGGGTCAAGCAGCATCTCGGCGATGTCGGCCTCGGGGCCGAGCATATGAAGCGCTTTCCCCACGAGTTTTCGGGCGGCCAGCGTCAGCGTATCGCCATTGCCCGGGCGCTGGCCCTCGAGCCCAAGTTGTTGATCCTCGACGAGCCGACCGCGGCGCTTGACGTTTCGGTCCAGGCCCAGGTGCTCAACCTGCTGCGTGATCTGCAGCGCCGGCTCGGCCTCAGCTATCTGGTCATTTCACACAACCTGGCGACGGTTGAAAGCATCGCCGACCGGGTCCTGGTGATGTATTTCGGAAAACTCGTCGAAACCGGCCCGGTAAGCGAGGTCTTTGCCCGTCCCCTTCATCCCTATACGCGGGCGCTACTCGATTCCGTGCCGTCGATCGATCCCCGTCACCGCGACCGTCTGAAATCCCTCGAAGGTGAAATCCCGAGCCCGCTCAACCCGCCGCCCGGCTGTTCCTTTGCACCCCGCTGCGCCCATGCGGACGCCCAATGTAGTGAGGCTGCGCCGATCCTGGAGCTTCGCTCGGAGGGCCGTCAGGTCGCTTGCTACAATCCCTTGGTTCAGGACGACGCCTGACGCGCGCCGCACTGTCAGGCGAAAACATGGCCGCCGTTGACGTGCTGGGTCTGGCCGGTGATCTGGCGTGCTTCCTCGGAAGCCAGGAAGATCGCCGCGTCGGCAACCTCCTCCGGCGTCAGGATACGGCCCAAGGGAAGGGCCGCGCCATGGGCGGTGATTTCGTCTTCGCTCATGCCGTCGCGCGGCTGGGCGGTATCGGCGACACCGGGGGCAATGGCGTTGACGCGGATGCCATGGGGCGCCAGAGCCAGGGCCGTTGCCCGGGTAAAGCCGACCAGCCCGGCCTTGATGGCCATGTAGTGGACGCCGGGGGCCGCCCCGGTGGTGGCGATGACTGACGAGATATTGACGATGGCCCCACGCCGGCCCTGGGCGACCATGGCGCGGGCCACGGCCTGGGCGCAAAGGAAGGCGCCCTTGAGGTTGACGTCGAGCACCCGGTCCCATTCGGCCTCGCCGAGGTCGAGGAAATCGCTGCGCGGAAAATGCCGGCGTTGTTAACCAGTAGGTCCAGGCCACCCAGGTCGTCGCCCACCGCCACCATGGCCGCGATGGCCATCGTGTCGGTGACACTGCCTTGCACCGCCTGGGCCCGGGCGCCGGAGTCCTCAATGGCCGTGACCAGGGTCTCGGCGGCCGCCTCGTCGTCGAGATAGTTAACCACCAGGTTAGCGCCTTCGCGGGCGAAGGCCAGGGCGATGGCCCGGCCGATCCCCTGTTGCGCTCCGGTCACCAGAGCCACTCGTCCCCGCAGTCGCATAGCCATTCTCCTTGACTCGGCTCCTTGGTATAACATGGGTTCGGGTGCGAAAATTGTGGATATGTCACAAGTCCACAGCGATTTTTGGCGCGCGGTAGATTGAAGGAGTGAGCCGAGTATGTGTGGAATTGCGGGACGGATTCTTAACGCGCCGGGGACCGTGGGCGCCGACCTGGTGAACCTCATGGAGGCGCAGCGTCATCGCGGCGCGGATTCCACCGGTTTTGCCTTATACGGCCCGCCCATGGAGAGCGGCTATATCGTCCGTGCCATGACGGTCGATCGCCAGCAACTGTCCGAGGACCTGACGTCGTTCCTCGATATCCTGCGCGACAATGGCTCCGACTTCATCTCGGAGCCGACCTGGGACGACGCCGGCACCGCCCATGTTTCCGTGCGTATGGTAATCAAGGACCCGGCCGACTTCGCCGAATGGTCTCGCCAGGCGGACAGCATCAGCGGGCGCATCGAAATCCAGTCCGTCGGCCGCTCCCTGGAAATCGTCAAAGATGTCGGCGGCGCGGTCGAGGTGGCGGACAAGCATGGCATCCGCGACTTCATCGGCAGCCATGGCCTGGGCCACGCCCGCCTGGCCACGGAATCATCAGTCTCGCCCACCGCCAGCCACCCGTTTTGGGCCCGCCCGTTCCCCGACATCGCCATCGTCCACAACGGCCAGATTACCGACTACTACACCTGGCGGGATCGTCTTGAGCGCAACGACTACCGCTTCATGACCTATAACGACAGCGAACTGATCGCGGTCTGGATTTCCGACCAGATGTCCCGGGGCCTGACCCAGGCCCAGGCCCTGGAGAAATCCATTTTCGAAATCGACGGCGTCTTCACCTTCCTGATTTCCAATACCGAGAGCATGGGCTTCGCCAAGGACCGCTGGGCGATCAAGCCGCTGGTGGCCATCGAAGAGGGCGGCGAATTGGCGGTTGCCACGGAAGAGCAGGCGGTGCGCATGATCTACACCGGCGAAAATGCCGTCATCAACTACGACGGGCCGAGCATGACCAATACCTGGCCCATCGGGTCCCTGAGGGCGGCGGCATGAGTGAAACCGTCGTTAGCGTTGGCGACCGCCCGATCCGCGAGGTCAACAAGGCGATCAATGCGGCCCTGGCGAACGGCGATTCCGTGGTCGTGCGCGACACCCGCTCGCGGCACAATATCGGCATCGGCCTGCCCGAGGGTGCTCGTCTGCGCGTCGAGGGCAGCGCCGGCTATTATTGCGGCGGGCTCAACAACGGCGCCCATATTGAAGTCGAACGCAATGCCGGCTGGTCCGTGGGCGAGGCCATGGCGTCGGGCGAAATCATCGTCAACGGCTACGCCGGCATGTCGGCGGGCTCGGCCATGCGCGGCGGCCTGATTCACATCAAGGGCGATACCGGGCCGCGCTGCGGCATCGCCATGAAGGGCGGCGATATTATTGTCGAGGGCAGGATCGGCTACCTGTCGGGCTTCATGTCCCACGCCGGGCGCATCATTGCCCTGGGCGGCGCGGCCGGGGCCTGCGCCGATTCTCTATGGGGCGGCGAGGTCTGGGTTGCCGGGCCTATCGAATCCCTAGGCGTCGATACCAAGGTGGTCGAGCCCGAGCCCGAGGAAGTCGCCGACGTCGAGGCCCTGCTGGCCGGGCGCGGGCTTGGCGACAATTCCCGGGACTGGCGGAAAATCATATCGGCCCAACGGCTGTGGCATTTTGAGAGCAGGGACGCGAGCGCATGGCTGATGATATGAAAACCCCCTTTGAGTACCCCTTCGAGATGCCATCGGAAGAGGCCGTCGCCATGGTCGACGGCGCCGTCACCGGACGTCCGGCGGGGGTTCCGTCGTCTTACGACGAAGGCGGCTCCGTGAGCTGGACGCCCCAGGCGATTTCCGAAATTCACGCCCTGTCGCGCCTCGGCCGCTACCAGATCCGCGGTTTCAATGCGTTCAACCAGCGCCTACCGACCTTCGACGACCTGACCTTCGTACCGGCGACCATGACGCGGCTGCCGCTTGAGGGCTACCGCGAGAGCTGTGACACCAAGACCGTTCTCGGCGGCGGCACCGGCCTGGTCGAGAAGCCGCTGGAGCTCGATATTCCCATCTACATCGCCTCCATGTCGTTCGGTGCCCTGTCGGCCAATGCCAAGGCGGCGCTCGGCTACGGCGCCTCCAAGGTCGGCTCGATGACCTGTACCGGCGAGGGCGGCATGCTCGAGGACGAGCGCCGGGCCTCGCAAACCCTGGTCTATCAGATGACCCCGTCGCGCTACATGCTCGACCTCGAACACCTGCGCATGGCCGATGCCATCGAACTGGTTGTCGGCCAGGGCGCCAAGCCCGGCACCGGCGGCGTCTTGCTCGGCATGAAGGTGTCTGAGAGGGTCGCCAAAATGCGCTCGCTGCCGCTCGGCGTCGATCAGCGCTCCACCGTGCGCCATCCCGACTTCCTCGGGGCCGACGACATGCAGGTCAAGATCGAGGAGCTGCGCGAGGCGACCGACTATCAGGTGCCGATCTTCGTCAAGATGGGCGCCACCCGGCCGCGCTTCGATGTCGCCATCGCCGCCAAGGCCGGGGTCGATGTCATTGTCGTCGACGGCGCCGAAGGCGGTACCGGCGCCTCGCCCGAGTTGCTGCTCAACCATACCGGTATTCCGACAATCTCGGCCATCCGGGCGGCGCGCGAAGCACTCGACGATTGCGGCATGTCGGGTAAGGTTTCCCTGGTCGCGTCCGGTGGTATCCGCTCTGGCACCGACGCGGCCAAGTGCCTGGCGCTGGGCGCTGACGCGGTGATGATCGGCACCGGCGCGCTGATCGCCCTGGGCTGCAACTCGCCGCGCTACCTGGATGACTATGCCGCGCTGGGTACCGCCCCGGGCAAATGCCACCATTGCCATACCGGTCTGTGCCCGGTCGGCGTGACGACCCAGGACCCTGATCTCGAGGCGCGGGTCGATGTGCCGGCGGCGTCGGAACGGGTCGCCCGCTATCTCACGGCCATGACCATGGAGATTACCCTGCTCGCCAAGGCCTGCGGCAAGTCGTCCGTGCATAACCTGGAAGTCGAGGACCTGCGGGCGCTGTCCATGGAAGCGTCGGCTTTTACGGGGGTCAAGATGGCCGGGATCGACCGCGTCTTTTCCTGGTAATCCTCGGGCCGAAACGTATAAAAAGTTAAAGTCTCTAGGGGAGGCAAACGATGAATACAGCGACGACAGAATTACCCGCCGGCACCCACACTGTGGTGGTGGGGGTCGGCGATATGAACGGCATCATGCGGGGCAAGCGAATTCCCGCAAGCCACTGGCCGACGGTCTGCGAGAACGGCGTCACCATATCGCTGGCGATGTTCGCCCTCGACATGACCTGTGATCTTTGGGATACGCCCTACACCAACTTTGATACTGGTCATCCCGACTTTCATATATTCCCGACCGGGCCGACCTACGCGGTGCCGTGGGAAGAAGGCGTGGCGTTTTGCTTCGGCCGGGCCGAGGGCACGGACCACAAGCCGGTGCTTATCGATCCTCGGAATGCACTGATCCGGGTTCTCGATCGCGCCGCGGCCATGGGCTATGAGGTCATGATCGGCGCCGAGTTGGAGTTCTACCTGCTTGACCCGGAGACGCTAAAACCTAGGGACAGCGGTATCCAGGTTTACGGCTTGGCTCGCGCCGCCGAGCTGGAGCATGTTCTGGGGCCGATCCGCCGCCATTTGAACGACGTCGGCATTCCCATCGAGCAGTCCAATCCGGAATACGCGGCGGGACAGGTCGAGGTCAATATCCGCTATTCCGAGGCTCTTCTGGCCGCCGACCGGGCGGTTGCTTTTCGCAGTCTGGTCAAGGAACTGGCGGGCGCGCAGAATTATCTGGCGACGTTCATGGCCAAGCCGTTCCTGGACCAGTCGGGTAGTGGGTTCCACGTCCACCATTCGCTGTGGAAAGACGGTAAGAATGCGTTCGCCGACGACGGCAAGCTATCGGCGCTGGGCCTCCACTATCTCGCCGGCATACAGGGCCGGATGGTTGAAATGTCGTTGGCCGCGGCGACCACGCCGAACGCCTACCGCCGCCGCGAGGCCTATTCCTTCTGCCCCATCAACACCGCCTGGGCCGTCGACAATCGCACGGTTGGCCTGCGCGTGATCGAGGGCAAGGATTCAGCGGTACGGGTCGAAAAGCGCGACGGCACCGCCGACTGCAATCCCTATTACCTGATGGCCTGCGAGATCGCGGCGGGATTGGACGGTATCGAGCAAAGCCTGGAACCCTGTGACCCGACCCTGGGCAACGCCTATGAGGCCGAGGGCGTCACGCCAATACCGACCGACCTTGCGACCGCCATCGCGGCAGCCAAGGGATCGGCGTTCATGACCGAGGTGATCGGCGAGGACGGTCTTGCCATTCTGATCGGCCAGGGCGAACGGGAGCTTGGGTTCTTTGCCAACCAGATTACCGCGGTCGAGACCGAGCGCTATCTGACGAATATGTGACCGGCGCCGGTCAAAGACCGTAGACCGTGGCCGCCGTGCCGCCGTAAATCGAGGCCCGGTCCTCGGCGCTTGCACCATCCAGCAGGCTCGCGCTCAGGGCGTACCACGCCGGGTAATCGCTGTCGGCCAGCAGGTGGGGCCAGTCGCTGCCCCACATCAGGCGTTTGGCGCCGAAGTGCTCCAACAGATGATCGGCGGCGGGGCGGAAATCAGCTGCCGGGCGATCGCCGCCGAGGTCCACCATGACACCGGAGAACCTTGACCGTGGCGCTGGTCTCGCGGGCGATGGTCGCCATGGATTCGCGCCAGCCCGCGATATCACCGCCGGCGATATCGGGGTAGCCGAAATGGTTGATGACGAAGGCAAGGTCCGGATTGGCGACCATTATGTCGCGCAGGCCGTCGAGTTGCTCGGCGGCGACCAGGGCGTCGAACACCAGACCCAACCGACTCAGCGCTTCAAGGGCGCGCTGCTCGTTCGAAGACCTAAGCCAAGCGGTATCGTCCTGGAACACGATCATCGGGCGGATGCCCCGAAACAGTGGGTTCTCGGCAAGCGCCGACAGGGTGTCAGGGGCGTCCGCGCGGGTGATGTCGATCCAGCCGACAACCGCCTCGATGAAGTCGGTCTGCTCGGCCACAGCCAGCATGTGGCGGGTCTCGGCAATGGTTTCCGCGGCCTGGACCAGAACCGACCCGTCGATGGCGAACTCAGCCAACAGGGGCGCCAGGTCGTCGGCGCCGAAGTCCCGTTGCAGGGTCGGGTAGCCCGCCGTGGTCAGCCAGTCATAGTCGCCCCGATCGAGCTGCCATACATGGTGATGGGAATCAACTCTCTTGGCCATGGCGGTAGTCTAACAGCGCCGGTGGTGGGGCCGGAATAATTCGACTGGTGCCCGTCGACTTGCGTGTTACCGTGGTTGTGATATTGGCTGGTGTATTGAAAGGGCTCGCTGTTGATCGAGTTCGAAGATTGGGAATTCCCGGAGGGATCGCGACCTCGCGACGAGGACGTTGCCTTTGACCTGGACGGCGCCCTGGCATCGGTGGTGTCCCTGCGCACGGAGATTCCCGACGACGCTTATACCGCCTCGATCCTTGGTACCGAGCGCGGCGGCAACGGCGTGGTCATCAGTGATACCGGCCTGGTGCTGACCATCGGCTATCTCATAACCGAGGCGGAGACCATTTGGCTGGTGGCCAACAACGGCACGGCGGTGCCGGCCCATATTGTCGGTTACGATCAGGCCTCGGGTTTTGGCCTGGTCCAGGCCCTGGGACGGTTAGGGGTGTCGGCCATACCACGGGGCAGTGCTGATGACGTCAAGGTCGGGGGCCACGCGGTGATCGCCGGCCATGGCGGCCGCCGCCACGCGGTCCTTACGGAAATCACCTCCAAGCATGAATTCGCCGGCTATTGGGAATACGTCCTCGACGAGGCCATCTTCACCGCGCCGGCGCATCCGTTGTGGGGTGGGACGGCGCTCATCGGTGATAACGGCAAGCTGGTGGGCATCGGTTCGTTGTTGATCCAGCAGCGCTACGAAGACGACGAAACTGTCGACAGCAATATGTTCGTCCCCATCGATCTGCTCGAACCGATCCTCGATGACCTCATGAAGTTCGGTAAAGTCGATCGCCCGCCGCGCCCGTGGCTCGGCCTGTTCACCACGGAGTCCGATGGCAATTTGGTGGTCGCCGGCCTGACCGAAGGGGCGCCGGCGGACGAGGCCGGCGTCGAAGCCGGTGATGTGGTGGTCAAAGTGGCGGATACGCCGGTCACCGACCTGGTGCAGCTGTTTCGCCGCATATGGGCCGAGGGCCCGGCGGGCACAGTCATCCCCCTGACCATCGAACGGGACGGCGACGAAATGACCCTTGTGGTCACATCGGCCGACCGGGAGTCATTCCTTAAAGCACCGGGCCTGCACTAGAGCGCCTTCAAACAATATAGGGTCATTTGATGGGGCATCTGAGTGTTTTGGGTAGGAGCGGCGCGCCGCCCGATGTGGCACATCGGGCAAGCGCCGCGACACACTCCAAAACGCTCAGATGCCCCACCGCAGGCCGCGCCCCTAACCACGGATTAAGGGAACGCGATCAAATGGTCCTATATTGTTTGAAGCCGCTCTAGTCGTCCGGATCATCGAGGTATTCCAACCCGTCCCTGGGGCGGGCGCCGTCTTGCGGAATCCAGCTTCGCCTCTCGCCGTCGTATTCCGGGCCGGGATTGCCGGTGACCGTGGTTCGCCACATCAGCCGGTCATGGGCATCCGCGTCGAACCAGGTGGCGGAATGGATGATCGAACGATTGTCGTAGACCACGATGTCGCCCTGATCCCAGTCGTGGGTATAGGTGAATTGCGGCTGGGTGAAATGGGTCATCAATTCGTAGAGTAGTTCGGCGCCATCGCCGTCCGGGCCGGGCGCCATGTCCACCAGTGGCCCCTCGATCCAGTCCATCTGGCCGCCTTCACATAAATACAAGGAAGGCTGCCCGGTTACCGTGTGAGTACGAACGACCGGTTGCCGTTGCGAGCGCTGGTGGGGGAGCAGGCGGCGCGGTTCATCGCCGGCCCGCACCGCCGCTTCCGAGCGCCCGGTTCCCGGCGTTACATGATAGCCCTCCAGTCCTTCGATACGCTCTTTCAGGGCCGGCGGCAGGCTCTCAAAGGCGCCGATACCGTCGGCGTAGAGGGTCTGGCCCTGGTCCTTTGGCGCCGGCTTCACCGCGTAGAACAGAGCGACGTCCGGCGGTGGCCGGCGGAAACTCTGGTCCGTGTGCCAGCCCCGGCGCTGAGGAAACTGGACCGGCAGGCTACCGTCATCGGTGCGCGGCGGGTCCGGCTGGGACGGCGGCAACTGGTTCGATGGCGCCATGTTGGAGACCACGAGGATTTCCGCCACGCTGGCGTGAAGTTTGGTCTTCTCGGTCAGGGTCTGGTGGTAGTTCTCGACCTCCGGTCCGAACAGGCGGCTGAGGCGCACCAGAAGTTCCGGCTGGTCGTTGATCGCGCCCATGCCCGGCATCACCAATAATCCTCGCGCCTGGTAGAACGCCTCAAGCAGCGCGTCCTGCTCGGCCTCGGACACGGCGATCTTGGCGGCCGCGTCGGCGGCGTCCGGAAACCGGGCCAAACATCCAAAATTCGCCCCGGGAAGGGGCTCAATAGTCATTTTCCTGCTCGCCATCGATCGCTATTCCTTGCCAGCTATCGAGAAGAGTCTATGGCTAGCATATGTCCGGTCTAGTGCGCAAAATTTCAAAGGAGAGCGCCATGTGGCCACGCACCGACCTGCTCGATCTTCTGGGCATCGATAACCCGATAATTCAGGCACCCATGGCGGGCTCTACCACGCCGTCCCTGGCCGCCGCCGTGAGCAATGCCGGCGGGCTTGGCTCGATCGGTTGCGCCACAATTGCACCCGAAAAACTTGGTGAGACGGCCGATGAGTTGCGCGCCGCCACAAACCGCCCGTTCAATCTCAATTTCTTCGCCCACGAGGCGCCGGTCCCCGATGCGGTCAGGGACGAACGAGCGCGCCAGCGGGTCGCCGGGCTTTATGACGAGGCTGGTCTGGGCGAGCCGCCGGCCGACCCTGGCGAGCCGGCCTTCGGCACCTTCGACGAGGACCGGTTGGCGGCCCTGCTCGATATTAAGCCGGCAGTGGTGAGCTTCCACTTCGGCTTGCCCGAGGCCGCCATGGTCGCCGCCCTCAAGGACATCGGTTGCCGCATTCTCTGTACCGCCAACACCGTGGCGGAAGCGCGGATCCTTGAAGGCGCCGGCGTCGACGCGGTCATTGCCCAGGGCTGGGAGGCCGGTGGCCATCGCGGAACCTTCCAGGCGCCCTATGAAGACGACGGTATCGGCACCATGGCCCTGGTGCCCCAGATCGCCGACGCGGTGCGGGTGCCGGTGATCGCCACCGGCGGTATCGCCGACGGCCGCGGCATCGCCGCCGCCTTTGCCCTGGGCGCCAGCGGCGTGCAGATGGGCACCGCCTTCCTGTCCTGCCCCGAGGCCAATGTGCGGGAGAGGCAACGCGAGGCCCTGCGCAACGCCAGCGACCAGGACACCCGCATGAGCAGCGCGATCTCCGGTCGCCCGGCGCGGGGTAGTAACAATCGTCTTATGGACCTCATGGCCGAGCGCTGCGACACCGTGCCGGACTTCCCCCTGATGTACGGCTACAGCGTGCCGCTGCGCGCCACCGGAAATCCCGACTTCGACGTCATGCTCTACGGCCAGAGCGCGGCCCTCAACCGCGAACTTCCGGCGGCCGATCTGGTCGCGACGCTGGTCGATGAGGCCCAGGCACTGATCAAGTAATGGACTGGGATGTATCGCATCCGAGTGAAGCCGTGTTGAGCGAATCGCTGCCCGACAACATCGCGGTCATGTTGCGTGACCGGGTTCAAAAAATACCGGATCGCGAGGCCTTCGTATTCTTCGACCACGGCGTCACCGTCACCTACGCGGAACTGGACGAGCAGGTCAGGCGCGTCGCCAACGGGCTGTTGCTCATGGGGGTGCGTAAGGGCAGTCATGTGGCCATGATGCTGCCTAATGTCATGGCGTTTCCCGTGACCTGGCTGGCCATGGCCTGGATCGGGGCGGTTTCGATCCAACTGAATCCCAGGTTTACCGGGCGCGAACTCGACTACGTACTGAACGACGCGGATGTGGATTATCTGGTCATCGACGAGGCCTGTCTGCCGGCGTTCGGCGCCATGCAACAGCGCACCGAACGCCTGCCCGACGCCAACATCATTGTCCGCACCAGCGATGGCGATTCCGGCGCCTATGGCGACTGGCAGAAACTCGTTGGCGCCGAGCCCTTGCCGCCCGAGCCCCGGACGGATATCGCCGCCCACGATGTCATGGCCATTCTCTACACCTCGGGCACTACCGGCTTCCCCAAGGGCTGTATGCTCGACCATCGCTACTGGCTGCAGATCGGCACGACCGGTATTTTCACCCACGGCGGACACATACCGCGCAACGTCCTGATCCCCGAGCCCATGTTTTACATCCAGGGCAACGCGCTGTTCGTCGCCGCCTTGCTTTGCAACGCGACGGTCTACGTTCCCGAAAGCCCGAGCCTTTCGAAATTTCTCGGCTGGGTGCAGCGCTACGCCATCGACTATTGCGCTTTTCCCGAGCCGGTGGTCCACATCATGGATGACCATCCGCCGGAGATCGGCCAAAGCCTCACGTGGGTCCATGCCTGGTATTATCATGGCGACGCCAGGGAACGGCTCGAGCAACGCTTCGGGGTGGTTGCCCGCGACTCCTTCGCCATGACCGAGAACGGGCTTGTTCTCTACGTGCCGGTCGACCGGCCCGACTTGTCGGCGGCCGGCTCGGTCGGCGTCCCGGTGCCGTGGCGCGAAGTCCGCATCGTCAATGACCAGGGCGAGGACGTGGCCGACGGCGAGGTCGGCGAGCTATGGACCGCTGGACCGGGGCATTTCCATGGCTATTACCGCAAGACCGCGGCCAACCGCGACGGCTTCGTGGGGCGCTGGTTCCGCACCGGCAACCTGATGCGCCGCGAGCCGTCCGGGGGCTACTTCCTGGTCGGCCGCATCAAGGACATGATCAAGCGCTCCGGCGAAAACATCTCCGCCGCCGAGGTCGAGGATTGCCTGTGCATGTTGCCGGGGATCGTACTGGCCGCGGTGGTGCCAGTGCTCGATACGGCCCGGGGCGAGGAGGTCAAAGCCTATGTGGTGCTCGGCGCGGGGCAGTCCGCCGACGACATTACGCCGGCGAAAATCATTGCCCACTGCGCCGAACACCTGGCCCCGTTCAAGATCCCCCGCTACCTGGCCTATGCCGAGTCGCTGCCCATGACAGCCAGCGACGACAAAGTCGCCAAGCCCCAGCTGACCGAGGGTATCGAGGACTTAACGGCCGGTGCCTACGACCGTACTGATGGCGTATGGCGTTGATCTATAATTATGGGGACGCCTTACTTAATTATTTTATAAACGTATATTCAATTGCTTAGGGTAGGGAATTCGAGTTGTCTGGAACAATGTGTAATTAAGTAAGACGTCCCCTTAATTAGTCTCCTTAATTATCTCGGCGCATCAAATCGCGGGCGATGATGAGATTTTGGATTTCCGTGGTGCCGTCCAGGTATTGGGCCATTTTGGCGCAGGCCAGGTGGCGGCCGAGCGGGTGGTCGGCCTTGAAGCCCGCCGCGCCCATGACCTGCATGCAGTCGGCCAGGCCCTTGAGCGTTACCCGGGTGGCGAATTTCTTGGCGTGGGCCGCGGCCACCGCACCCGCATTGCCCGACTCTTTGGCTTCATCAATCGCCCGGGCGGCGGCGCGGGTCAGCAGCCGGGCTGCTTCCAGGTCGGTGGCCACATCGGCCAGCCTCCATTGCAGACCCTGAAATTCGACGGTTGCCTGACCGAAGGCCTGACGTTCGGCGGCGTATTTGAGGGCAGTGTCGAGACCGGCCCGCAGCATGCCGCAGCACATGGCGCCGACTCCGGCGCGGGCCACATTGATGCCGCGCATGGCCTCCTTGAAGCCGACGCCGGGGCCGCGAAACAGGGCGTCATCGCCGACCCGGCAACCGGAGAAGACGAACCCGCCGGTGCCCATGGCATGGCCGGCCATGAGCTCGTAGGCGGGCAGGCGCTCGACGCCGGGATTGTCGGCCTCGACCAGGAAAGTGGCGATGCCGCGCCATTTGTCTTTCGTGTTGGCCTGGGAAGCATCGGTCTGGGCGAAGATGCAAAGCAGATCGGCGGTCGCCCCGTTGGTCGCCCAGGCCTTGGCGCCGTCGATCACCCAGCCGTCGCCGTCACGCCGCGCCGTGGTGGTGATAGCCGCCGCGTCGGAGCCGGCGCCCGGTTCGGTCAGCAGGAAGGCGGCGACAGTTTCGCCCGATATGAGGCCGGGCAGGTAGCGCGCCACCTGATCCGCCGAACCGGCGGTGGCGACGCTGCGCGCCATGTTGTTCTGCACCGTGAGGCTGAAGGCGAAGGCCATGCAGGCGGTAGAGATTTCCTCGAACAACCCCATGGCCTCCAAGAACGGCAGCCCCAGGCCACCTTGTTCACGCGCTACCAGCATACGGCAGAACCCCTCGGCGCCGGCGGCGCGGAAGGTCTCAATCGGCACCACTCGGTCACGCTCCCAGCTCTGGGCGTGGGGCGCCACATGGTCGCGGGTGAAGGCGATGGCGCGGTCTATAAAGTCAGTTGTCATTCGGGCGCCTTTACGCCGGTACGCTCGGTAATCAGGCTGTAGTGCTCGACGCGCCGGTGTTTGTCGAAGTTGAAAATGTTCTCGCGGGCGTGGTTGCCGGCATCCATGTCGCAATCGTGGGTCACCAGTTCGTCGTCCAGGGTGCGGCACTGGGCGACGATTTCGCCGGACGGCGCGATGATGCAGCTCTGGCCGATCATGTTGTAGCCCTCTTCGCAACCGGCCTTGGCGACGCCGACCACCCAGGCGGCGTTCTGATAGGCGCCGGCCTGCATGACCAGGTGATTGTGGAACGGCTCGAGGGCATCGACTTCATAGGGATCGCCCAGGCCGACCGGCGAGTTGTAGCCGATGACGATTAGCTCGGCCCCCTGGAGGGCCATGACCCGATAGGGCTCGGGCCAGCGCCGGTCGTTGCAGATCGCCATGCCGAGAACGCCGCCGAAGGCCCGCCACACCGGCCAGCCGAGATTGCCCACATCGAAGTAGCGCTTCTCCAGGTGATGGCCGATGGCGTCGGGCACCGGCTCGACGGTGCCGGGCAGGTGGACCTTGCGGTACTTGCCGATGATGGTGCCGTCCTTGCCGACCAGGATGGCGGTGTTGTAGTGGCGGATATCGCCGTCTTCCTCGGTGAGCTCCGCATAACCGATGTGGAAGCCGATGCCGAGGCGCCTGGCTTCGTCGAATAGCGGCTGGGTTTCCGGGCCGGGCATCTCGGCTTCGAACCAGGCGTTGATCTCGTCGGCATCGTCCATGAGCCAGCGCGGGAAGAAGGTGGTCAGGGCGAGTTCGGTGAAGACCACCAGATCGCAGCCCTCGCCATGGGCTTTGCGCATCAGGGCGAGCAGCCGCTCGACCACCTGGGGCCGGCTCTCGTCACGGGCGATGGGGCCGAGCTGGGCGGCACCAACTTTGATGGAGCGGGTCATGATTGCACCACTGTGCCAACGGGAGGGGTGGGATCGGGCCGCTCGCAGGGCAGGAAGACGCCGCGTCCCGGCGCCGCGTTCAGAGTGCCGTCCCGCACAATAACATCGCCGCGCGAAATCACCGTCTCGGGCCAGCCGGTCACCTCGAAGCCCTCGTAAGGCGTGTAGTCCATGGCGTCGTGGAGCGCGTCGATGGTGATGGTGACCTGCTTATGAGGGTCCCAGATGGCGATATCGGCGTCGGAGCCCACGGCGATGGTGCCCTTGCGCGGATAGAGACCATAGATTCTGGCGGCGTTGGTGGCGGTGATGGCGACGAAGGTGTTGAGGTCGATGCGGCCTTTACCGACACCCTCGGAGAACATCAGCGGCAATCGTGCCTCGATGCCGGGCAGACCCGGCGGCACCTGGCGGAAGTGGGGGGCGTCGCCGCCGGCCACCTTCTTGCCCGTGGGGCTGTCGAACAGGAAGGCGCAGTGGTCCGACGACACCACCTGAAAGACGCCGCTGGCGATGCCGTTCCAGATTTCCGCCTGGTTGGATTCGTCGCGCGGCACCGGGGCGCAGACGAACTTGGCGCCCTCCCAGCCCGACTGGGTGATCTGGTCTTCCGAGACGAAGAGATATTGCGGGCAGGTCTCGCCGTAGACCTTGAGGCCGCGGTCCTGGGCCCAACGGATCTGCTCCATGGCCTCTGCGGCGGAGACGTGGACCAGCAGGATCGGCGTGTCGACCAGCTCGCCCAGGGTGATGGCCCGGTGGGTCGCCTCGCGTTCCACCGGCTGGGGCGCCATCAGGGGATAGCTCGCCAGGGAGGTGTCGCCGGCGGCCTCCAGCTTGGCCACCAGGTGATGAATGCAGGAATCGCTCTCCGCATGGATCATGACGATGGCGCCGTGGGTTTTGGACGCCTCCAGCAGATTGAGGATGCAGTTGTCGTCCACCGCCAGGCCGTCATAGGTCATGTAGACTTTGTAGGAGGTGTAGCCGTCCTCGATCAGGGCCGGCAGCTCCTGGCCCAGCACGCGCTCGTCCGGGTCGACAAGGATGGTGTGGAAGGCATAGTCGATGACCGCCTTGCCCTCGGCCTTGGCGTGGTAGTCCTGGATCGCCGCGCGCAGGGACTTGTCGCGCTTCTGCTCGGCGAAGGGAACGATAGTGGTGGTGCCGCCAAACGCCGCCGAGACCGTGCCCGACTCAAAGTCGTCAACGCTCTTGACCCCATAAAACCCGTCTTCGGCGATGTGGCAGTGACTGTCGATACCGCCGGGCAGCACTAGCTTGCCCGTGGCGTCGATAACCTCGGCGCCGTCGAGTTCAGTGGCCAGCTCGACGACCCGGCCGTCTCGAATGCCGACGTCGCAGTTGATGGTGTCGGCCGCGGTGACCACCGTGCCGCCCTTGATGACGAGATCGAATGTGGACATGGAAATTCCCCTGGATAAAACCCGGCGTGATTATAGGCGGCGCGGCGCCCTCATTCCAACCGCCGCCAGCGGGCGGTGATGATGCGGCCGCTGGTTTGCGGAGCGCTGCGAAGCGTCAGGCGGTCGCCATGGATGGTGACGTAGCGCCGTTGTTCGGTGCCGACCCAGTCGGGGATGGTGGCGGCCTCGACCTGGTGGAGCACCGCGTCGCCGTCCATGCGGTAGGCGCCGGCGTAGGAAACGGTGCCGGAATGGACAGTCGCCCGGTCCGCCTGGCTGGCGGTCAGGTGGTCGGGGCCGAGCAGGGGTAGGCCGCCGGCCATGATCAGGGCGATCATGCGGCTGCCGGGGGTGTAGTGGAGGAAGGCGGTCGGACTGTCGCCGTAGTGGGACGGGATCGGCGCGCCGGTCTCGGCTTGTTCGTAGGACGCCGACAGCATTTGCCAGACGCCGATGAGAGTCTCCGTGGTCATCATCGAACCCTGCTCACTGTAATAATGCTGCCGAGCACGTTGCCAGCGGCGGCGAAAACACGCAAGCTACCGATGGTTATTGGTGAGACGGAACAGGTCATGGCTGAGTCGGAATTTCCCCATCTGCTGTCGCCCCTTCGGGTCGGGCCAAAGACTTTGCGCAATC
>JAYGEF010000136.1:0-2061 GCA_046582535.1 Alphaproteobacteria bacterium | reverse complement strand
CCATGGCCGGCCGGTATTTCGATGGTTTCCATGTATCCACTCCCTCACTAAGATGACGCATCCTAGGCCAACTTGGTGCCGGGTCGGTCGATAATTTCAGCACGGGGTGTTTTTTAGTGCGCAAAATTGGTGCCGTGGTTTTTTCCGGCTTCGAACTGCTCGACCTGTATGGGCTGCTTGAGATATTTGGAATGCTTGCGGACGAATTTGAAATTCGTTTAGTCGCCGAATCGACGGGACCTGTGGCATGCGGCATGGGGCCGAAAACAGTCGTCGACGACCGATTCTCCGATGGCGTTCAGTACGACATCCTGCTCGTGCCGGGTGGGCCGGGTACCCGGCGCGAAGTCGACAACAAAGTGCTATGCGATTGGCTCCGTGGTCAGGCGGAAGCGGCCGAGTTGGTCACTTCCGTCTGCACCGGCAGCGCCATTCTCGCCGCAGCGGGATTGCTCGACGGCAAGCGCGCGACCACCAACAAGAACGCCTTCGCCTGGGCAACCTCCTTCGGCCCCAAGGTCGATTGGCAACGCCAGGCGCGCTGGACCGAAGACGGAAAATTCTTCACCTCGTCGGGGGTGTCGGCCGGAATCGACATGAGCCTTTCCGTCATCGCCCATCTATTTGGAACGGAATTGGCCGAGCAGGTTACGGTGTGGGCTGAATACGACTGGCACCGCGACCCGGACTGGGACCCCTTCGCTAAGATCCATGGGCTGGTTTAGGGGAATCCCCTAGTCCGCCGCGACCTCTCGTGGCTTGGCCCTCTCCGCATGAGTCGCGGCCTCGTCAATGACAAGCGTATCGGGATTGATTACCACGCCGAACCGCTGGCGGACTTGAGTGAGGGTGTAATAACCGCGCCGCACGTCGCGCTCGACCAGGGCCGGATCCCGCACCATGGGGTCGCCGAAGCCACCACCGCCGGGCGTGGTCACGGTGACCGTGTCGCCGGCGGACAATTGGACGTTCTGGTCTTTCGACAGGTGCGGCGGATGATAGAGTTCGCCGCCACGGTCAACCACCACGGTGTTGGTGCCGCCGTCGTCACCGCCCATGGCGCCGCGCGGGCCGGTACGGCCGTGGTCCATAACGAAGGAGGCCCGCCCCGAGCCGCGCCTGAGTTTGACTTTGTAGTGCACGCCGAAGCCACCGCGCTGCTCGCCGGCGCCGCCAGAGCCTTCATTGAGGGAGAATTCCTCGAACAATATGGGATAGCGCTGCTCGATAATTTCGATGGGTGGCATCTTGGAAATGCCAATGGTCGAGCAGCCGTTGGAAATGCCGTCACCGTCGGCGCTGCCGCCGTAGCCGCCGCCAGTGAACAGGTACATGACATAGTCGCGCCCACTTTCCGGGTCATGGCCGCCCATGGCGAAGTTGCCGCTGGTGCCGGCCGGCGCCGCGAACAACAAGTGCGGTATGGCCGGGGTCAGGGCCGCGAACACAGCCTCGGCGATGCGCTGGCTGACCTCGGCGGCGCAGCCCGACACGGGGCGCGGATACTCGGCGTAGAGGAAGGTTCCCTTGGGCTCGATGACGTCGAGCGGCAGATAGGTGCCGGCATTGATCGGGACCTCGGGAAAGATGTGCTTCATGGCCAGGTAGACCGCCGACTTGGTGGTGGCGATGACGCTGTTCATGGGCCCCTGGCAGGGCGGTGACGACTCCGACATATCGAACGTCATGCGATCGCCGCGCTTGGTGATCTTCATGTCGATGTGCAGCGGCTCATCGACCACGCCGTCGGAATCGACAATCGACCAGCCATGATAGTCGCCGTCCGGGATCTCGCTGATCTTGGCCCGCATCTGCTGATCGGCGCGGGCGCGCAGCTCGGTAATCGCGGCTTCCACCGTGTCCCGCCCGTAGCGGTCGAGCAAGACAGTGAGGCGTCGCTCGCCAACGTTCAGCGCCGCCGCCTGGGCCTTAATGTCACCGATACGCTCACCCGCGATGCGAATGTTGGAGAGGATGATCGACAGGATCTCCTTGTCCATGACACCAGCCTTGAACAGCTTGACCGGCGGCAGACGCAGACCCTCCTGCTCGATCTCCGTG
>JAYGEF010000080.1:0-12674 GCA_046582535.1 Alphaproteobacteria bacterium | reverse complement strand
CCGGGCCACGGCGGCGCGCCAGCCTTGGTAGCGGCGTTGGCGTTCGTCGCCGGCCATCGTCGGGTCGAACCGGGCATCGCGCTGCCATTGGCCGGCGATGGCGCCCTGGGAGGGGAAGAAGCCCGTATGGAGGCCGGCCAGGAAGGCGGCGCCCAGGGCCGTGGTCTCGGTGACCATGGGCCGCTCGACCGTGATGTCGAGCATATCGGCAAGGAATTGCATGAGCGTGTCGTTAACCGCCATTCCGCCGTCGACCCGGATGGCTTGCGGCGGGCTGGCGCCGTCGGCGGCCATGGCTTCCATGAGGTCGCGGGTTTGATAGGCTACGGCCTCAAGGGCGGCGCGGACGATCTCGGCTCGTCCGGTGTCCAGGGTCATGCCGACCAGGGCGCCGCGGGCGTCCGGATCCCAATAGGGCGCGCCGAGGCCGACGAAGGCGGGCACCATGTAGACCCCGCCCATGTCCGTGACCTCGGCCATCAACGCTTCGGTCTCGCTGGCGCTGGCGATAAGGCCCACCTTGTCGCGCAGCCACTTGACCGCCGCGCCGGCGACGAAAATGCTGCCCTCCAGAGCGTAGGACACGTCGCCATCGAGGCGATAAGCAACCGTGGTCAGCAACCGGTTGGTCGAGGCTACCGCCGTGGCGCCGGTGTTGACCAGGGCGAAACAACCGGTGCCGTAGGTTGATTTCATCATACCCGGCGTGAAGCAGGCCTGGCCGAAGGCGGCGGCCTGCTGGTCGCCGGCGATGCCGGTGATGGGGATGGCGCCGCCGAACAGATCAGCGTCGGTAACGCCGAAATCGGCGCTCGAATCCCGCACCTGGGGGAGCAGCGCGCGGGGAATGTCGAACAACGCCAAAAGCTCTTCATCCCAGTCCTGGCGATGGATGTCGAACAGCATGGTACGGCTGGCGTTGGTTGCGTCGGTAGCGTGCTCGCGGCCGCCGGTGAGGCGCCACAACAGAAAGCTGTCGATGGTGCCGAAGGCGAGCTCGCCGCGCCGTGCGCGGTCCCTGGCGCCGTCAATGTGATCGAGCAGCCAGCCCAGCTTGCTGCCGGAGAAATAGGCATCGACCACCAGGCCTGTCCGGGCCTGGATCATAGGGCCAAGGCCGTCGGCGACGAGCCGGGCGCAGGTTTCGGCGGTGCGGCGGTCCTGCCAGACGATAGCCCGGTAAAGCGGCTCGCCGGTGGCGCGGTCCCACAGTACCGTGGTTTCGCGCTGGTTGGTGATACCGATGGCGCTGATGTCCGGCGCCCTGGCTCCGGCCTCGGCCATGGCGCCGTTCACCACGTCGACGGTGGTTCGCCAGATTTCCTCCGGGTCGTGCTCGACCCAACCGTCATGGGGAAAATACTGGGTCAACTCGTGCTGGGCGACGCCGGCGATCTGGCCGGCCGCATCGAACAGAATTGCCCGGCTGCTGGTGGTGCCCTGGTCAATGGCGAGGACAAATCGCGCCTCGGCCATGGCTACTGTTTCAGCGCCTGTTCGGCGACGAACTCGATATCCTGGGCGCGCAACTGGCCCGGCGAACCGACCGGGAGCATTTTGTTGGCTCGTTTAGCGAAGCCGATGGCATCCTTGGGGCGGCCGGTCAGAATGGCCCGCTCGGCACTGGCCAGCCATGACAGCCCGAGACGGTCGGTGCGTCCATAGGCGACGCTGAGCAGGCGATGGACGCCGGGCTGCTCGCGATCCTGACGCAAGGCCGACTCAAGATGCTCAATGGCGCTATCAAAGACCTGGATGTCGCCGGTCTCGATCAGCGCCTGCGCCAGCCCGACCCGTATCAGGGACTCGTCAGGTAACAGGGAAACCGCGTCCACGTAGGACAGCACCGCCTCGTCGATGTGACCGTTCTCGAACAAAATCTGGCCCTTGAGCTCATGGAAAAAGCCGTCGTCCGGATACTCCGCCAGAAGGTCGTCGACTTCTCCCAGTGCGCGTTTGAGATTGACGCGGCGATGATAGGCGAAGGCTCGGGCGTACCGCGCCGCCAGACTGGTATCGCTCACCGGGTAAAGCTTGAGGGCTTTGATCGGATCGAGATAGCCCAACAATTTGGCTTTCATGCGCGCGAAGCTGACAAGCTGGTCGTCCGGGGTCGGCGCGTCCGCAAACGGTGAGTTGGCGGCGTGGTTGCGCACGAAGCTGATGCGCTCGCGGGTCAGCGGATGGCTTCGCAAATAGGGATCCTGGCGGCTCGACACGAGAACCTCCTGACCTTCCAGCAAGCCGAGAAACTCAGCCAGACCGCGCGACGACTGGCCGGTGTCGTCGAGAATGCTGGTGGCGAACTGATCGGCCGACTGCTCCTGGGCGCGGCTGTATTTGAGAAACGAACTTTGACCAATGGCGCTGCCACCGATGATCAAGGCGAGACCGGCGTTGGGCGCGCCGGCCACGGCCGCCGCGGCGCCGAGAACATAGGACAGGATGTTGGCCGTACTGGCGTTTCGTATGGCGTCGTCGGTGCGGGCCAGATGGCCGCCGGCAATATGGCCGGTCTCGTGAGCGATGACGCCGATCAACTGATTGGGGCTGTCGGCGGCGATCAGCAGACCGGTATTGAGAAATAATCGCCGGCCACCGGCCACGAAGGCATTGAGGCGTCGGTCGTTGATTATATGAATATTAATCGCCGAAGCATCGAGGCCGGCGCCTTCGAACAGTGGCGTCGCGAAGGCGCGAATGGTACTTTCGATTTCCGCGTCACGGATGAATGATCCTTGACCGGCTCGTACGGGCTCGGCAAAACCAGCCGCTACAAAGACCAGCAGGCTTATGGACAGATTAGTAAGGCGAATAAACATGGCGTTCAGGCTTCCGCTATGTAGGGAACGTAGGTGCACCAGACGGTTGCGTCAATCGATGGTGCGTCAATCGGCGCAGCCCACTGCGTCGTTGGCGCTTCTGTTGGTCACGGCGTTGGCGGCGTGCTCGCCGTCAGATCAAACCCTGCGCGCGGTCGGGCTTATCGAGGGCAATGTGGGCGGGGTTTCCGCCGACGAACCCCGAGCGGCCCTGGTGGCACGGAGCATTCTCGGCAATGGGGGAAATGCCGCCGACGCCGCCGTCGCGCTCTATTTCACCACCGCCGTGACGTTCCCGGCCAGTGCGTCCCTGGGCGCCGGTGGGGCCTGTCTGGTGTTCGATGCCGAGAACCGGACCATGGAGGCGCTGGAGTTCCCCGCCACGGTGCCGGCGGGCACGACGGATAAGACAGCGTTGAAAGTCGCCATTCCCGGCGCGGTGCGCGGCATGTTCGCGTTGCACGCCCGCTATGGCAACCTGGCCTGGGCCCAACTCCTGGCGCCGGCCGAACAGGCGGCCCGGCTCGGCCACCCCATGTCCCGTGCCCTGGCCACCGATCTGGAACGGGTCGCCGGGCCGCTGTTCAACAACCCAAATATTGCCGCCGTGTTCGGCCGCGACGACGGCTCGCCGCGGGGCGAAGGCGATATGCTGGTGCAACTGGAACTCGCATCGGTCATCAGCCAGTTGCGTATCCGTGGCCCTGGCGGCTTCTATTCAGGCGCCCTGGCGCGTCAGCTGGTCGATGCAGTCAACGCCGGCGGCGGCGCCCTGACCATTGAAGACATGCGCGGCTATCGGCCGGTGTGGCGCGAGACCCTCCAAGTTCCCTGGGGCAACGATGTGTTGCATACCATGGCGCCACCGCTTCCCGGCGGCGTCAGCCTGTTCCAGATGTGGCGGATGCTGACCCGAGATGACCGGTACGCCGACGCCGCACCGGACCTACGTCGCCACCTCCTGGCCGAGGCGTCCATGCGGGCTTTCGCCGACCGCAGCGCCTGGCGGGCTGCTGGTGCGGCCAATGGGGTCGATCTCATCAGTGACGACCATATCGACGACCTCATGACCGGTTACTCAGCCAGCCAGCACATGGCGGCCAATGAACTGGTGCCGGCGCCGGTCAAACATCGAGAAAGTCCCAGTGGCACCAGCCTGACGGTGGTTGACGGTGCCGGCAATGCGGTCGCCTGTTCGTTTACCCTCAATAACTTCTTTGGTCGGGGTTGGATGGCGCCCGGTACGGGGATCATCATGGCGGCGTCCAAGCCGCCGGACCGCAGTGCCTTGTCGGCCCTGGCGCCGGTCATGCTGGTCAACCACAATTCAGGCAATTTCATTTTCGCCGCCGCGGCTTCAGGGGGCGCCGCGGCGCCATCGGCGCTGATCGATGTCATGGCCCGCACGCTGATCGACGGTCAGTCCCTGATCGAGGCGATCGCCGCGCCCAGGCTCTACCACGGTGGTCGTCCCGATGTGGCCATTGTCGAGCCCGGCGAGCCGGTGGCGGTGCTTGACGGCCTGCGTCAACGCGGTCACCTGGTCACCCAGGCGCCGGAAATCGGCCGGGTAAACGCGATCTATTGTCGCGGCGGCATGCAGGGGAACGCGGCCAGCTGTCGTGTCAGCGCCGACGTTCGGGGCCATGGACTGGCGTCATTTGTCCAGTTCGACTGACAAATTAAAGTCACCATGACCACGCCAGGGCGCCGCGGCGACATTCCGCCGTTTCTGGTGATGGAGGTCATGCGCGCCGCTGCCGCCCGCGAAGTGGCGGGCGATGACGTTTTTCATCTCGAAGTCGGCCAACCCAGCACCGCCGCGCCCCGTGCCGTGCTCGATGCCGCCAAGGCGGCGCTTGAGGATGATGTCCTCGGCTACACCCTGGCGCTCGGTGTCACCGAACTACGCCAGGCCATTGCCGAACATTACCAGAGCTTTTACGGCGTCGCCGTGCCGGCGGATCGCATCGTCGTTACCACCGGCGCATCGGGGGCCTTTCTTCTCGCCTTCCTGGCCGCCTTCGAAGCCGGTGACAGGGTTGCCCTGGCTTTGCCCGGTTACCCCGGCTATCGCCATATTCTCAGCGCTCTCGGCAATCAGCCGGTGTCCATGGCGGCCGGCCCGGCGACCCGGTTTCAACCGACCGTGGCGATGATCGAGGGCCTCGACGAGGCGGTTCAGGGATTGATCGTCGCCAGCCCGTCAAATCCGGCGGGAACCATCATTCCCGAGGCCGAGTTGGCGCGTCTTGCCGGCTATTGCGATGACCATCGAATCCGTTTGGTATCCGACGAGATCTATCACGGTATTACCTACGGCACCGATGCGGCGACCGCCGTGGCCTATAGCGACCAGGCTATCGTCATCAACAGTTTCTCGAAATATTTCTCCATGACCGGCTGGCGCCTGGGTTGGATGGTAGTGCCCGAGAGTCTCATGCGGGCGGTGGAATCACTGGCCCAGAACATGTTCATTTCGCCGCCGACCTTGTCCCAGCGGGCGGCCCTGGCGGCGTTTGATTGTGGTGACGAAATTGCCGCCAACATCGCCCGCTATAGCCGTAATCGGGCGCTGTTGCTCGAGGAACTGCCCAAGGCGGGGTTCACCGCCCTGGCCCCGGCCGATGGCGCGTTCTACATCTATGCGGATGTCTCGCACATGACCAATGACAGCCAGACGTTCTGTCAGCGCATGCTGGACGAGACCGGCGTCGCCGCCACATCGGGAGTCGACTTCGACCCCGAGCGCGGCAACGCCTTTGTCAGGTTCTCATTCTCCGGTTCCACCGAAGACATGGCTGAGGCCGCCCGCCGCCTTCGCGACTGGCAGCGCTGACTCTAAACCATCGGTCATGAAGAATGACCGATGGGCGTTCAATCATCACGCAGGCTCGCGCCAAACGATTGGCGACGCCCACCGTTGAGACCAAGACTGGCGCGCTTGCCAGCGGCTATTATGAGTCAATCATAATGGCCGCTGGTATTATTCGGTTAGGCGCTTCCACCAGCCACGGCGTGCCGGTTTGTCCGGCGCGCTTTCCCCGTCGGTCGCTTCCGTACTGGCGATTGTCGCGGCCGCCGGTACGTCCGGTTGGCTGGCCGGGGCCTCGACAGCAGGAGCCTCGATTTCGATGGGCGCTGATTCAACGACGGGCGCCGCCTCGGCGCCATTGCCACTATCTGTCGCTGTCTCACTGGCTTCGGCGGTTGCGGCCTCAGCTTCGGCCGGCTTACGTCGTGACCGGCGGGCCCGCTTGGGCTTCTCGGCCGCGTCGCCGTCACCGTCCTCACTGGTCTTGGTGTCGGCCGCCTTGCGTCGTCGCTGACGGGGCTTGGGCGCTGCCTCGGCGTTTGGTGCGGCTTCGGCTTCCGTAGCGGCATCGACGTCTGGGGTGACTTCGACTTTTGGTGCGGCTTCCACTGGGGCGGTCGATTCTGTTGCCGCCGCCTCGCCGTCCGTGGTTTCCGCCGGCGCTTCGGAGGTGGCCGAGGCTTCGACCGTCGAGGTCTCTTCGCCGGACTGCTCGCCGCCGCGCCGCCGCCGCCGTCCGCCGCGCCGTCCCCGGCGGCGACGCTTGGGCGCACCGTCTTCGCCGCGTTCGCCGCGTTCGCCATCGGCACGCGCCGGGGTTTCACCGTCGCTGCCAGGCTCGGCCTTGGCCTCGGCCTCGGCCTCGGCCTCGGCCTCGGCCTCGGCCTCGGTGCTGTCGGCGTTGGTAGCAATTGGCTGAGCCTGACCGTCTTCGTCCTTACGGCCCCGGCCACCGCGCCGCCGCCGGCGGCCGCGCTCGGGCTGGTCGCTGTCGGCTCTGGTTTCAGTGCCGCCTTCTTTATCGTCGCTCTGACCCTTGACCCGCTCAAGACGATAGTCCGGCGGAATCAGGCTGTCGTCGCTGGCCAGAATGACGGTGAACCCGTAGCGCTCCTCGATCTGCATCAGGCCGGCGCGCTTCTGGTTGAGGATATAGAGCGCCACCGCGGTCGGCACGTAGACCGTGATTTCCTTGCTGCGACCCTGAATGCCTTCTTCCTCGATGGCGCGCAGCACGTGGAGCGAGGTCGATTCCGTCGACCGCACGTGTCCGGTGCCGCCGCAATGAGCGCAGACCAGACTGCTCGCTTCGAGCAGGCTGGGGCGGAGACGCTGGCGCGATAGCTCCAGCAGTCCGAAATGACTGATCCGCCCGATCTGGATGCGCGCCCGGTCGCCTTTCAAGGCGTCCTTGGTGCGCTGTTCGACCATACGGATGTTACGCGAGTGCTCCATGTCGATGTAGTCGATGACGATGAGCCCCGAGAGGTCACGCAGGCGCAGTTGGCGGGCAATTTCGTCCGCCGCCTCCAGGTTGGTCTTGGTAGCGGTTTCCTCGATATTGCGCTCGCGGGTGGCGCGCCCGGAATTGACGTCAATGGAGACCAGCGCCTCGGTCGGGCTAATCACGATATAGCCGCCCGACTTGAGGTGCACCGTGGGGCTGTGCATAGCGTCGAGCTGGTTGCCCACCTGATTGCGGTGGAACAGCGGCACCGGGTCGCGGTAAGCCTTGATCCGCCGGGCGTGGCTGGGGATCAGCATGCGCATAAACTCTTTGGCCATGCGGTAGCCTTCTTCGCCCTCGACCAAAATCTCGTCGATATCACTTGCATAGAGATCGCGCAGCGAGCGGTTGATGAGGTTGGCTTCCTCGTGAATCAACGCCGGGGCGCTCGATTGCAGGGTGCTCTCGCGGATATTGGTCCACAGCTTGAGCAGATAGGCGAAGTCGCGCTTGATCTCGGCCCGGCTGCGTTCCAGTCCCGCGGTGCGCAGGATCACGCCCATGCCGTCGGTGACGTTGAGGTCGCTGACGATGGCCCGCAGCCGCTTGCGATCTTCGGGGTTGACGATCTTGCGCGAGATGCCGCCACCCCGGGCGGCGTTGGGCATAAGCACGCAATAGCGCCCCGCCAGGGACAGATAGGTGGTCAGGGAGGCGCCTTTGGTGCCGCGTTCTTCCTTGACGACCTGGATCAACAGGATCTGCCGTCGCTTGATGACTTCCTGAATTTTGTAGCGCCGAATGGGCGTGGCATTGCGCCGTCGCTGTGGCTCATCGGCGTCGTCGCCGCTGACGGTTTCGAAATCGTCGCTATCGCCATCGCCGGCGGCCTCGGTTGCTTCGCCGTCTTCAGGCGTTTCCGCGGCGTCGCCGTTGTCCGGTGAGTCAGCGGTTTCGCCGTCGTTACTCTCGGTGCTTGGCGCATCAGCGCTATGGCCGGCATCATTCGCCGCCTCGTCACTGACCTGATCGTCGAGCGCCTGACGGTCAGCGATGGGGATTTGATAGTAGTCGGGATGGATTTCGTTAAAGGACAGGAACCCATGGCGATTGCCACCGTATTCGATGAACGCCGCCTGCAGCGATGGTTCGACCCGCGTTACCTTCGCGAGATAGATATTGCCCTTTAGTTGCTTCTTGGTCGATGACTCGAAGTCGTACTGATCGAGCCGATTGCCAGTAAGAACGACAACCCGGGTCTCCTCCGGATGTGCCGCGTCGATAAGCATACGCTTTGCCATAAGGCTGTAACTCCATGACGAGACCTATCCAAGGCGGCGCGAATTACCGCCTCGAATGAGTCCGTCTTATTTTCGGCGAAGCCGGCGACGACGTCTCTCGACCCACTGGCAAACGCGCAAACTTGCGGCCAGGCTGGGGAGATGCTCAGACGTTCTGTCCCAATCATGTACGGGATCCGGCTTCAGGTTAGACCTAACGTTCGCACCATTTTATGCAGAGCCCGAAGCGGTAACAGATTCGCTCCCTGACCGACGCCACCGGTGCTTTTTGGCGCCCCGCCGCTCGACCGCCGCGTATGGCGGTGAACTGGCTGCGTGAATTCGCAAGCGCATCTTACAGGGTTAAACTCAGGAACCACAACGGGATATTGCAAACCCCTACCACGAACGAGGGTGTGCGGGCCTCATGTTCACCGCTATCGCCACTAAATCTATTGCTGCCGGCCACGGTATGGCGCAATATCTAGAAAATTGCAGGTTGCCCGACACTCATGGGTGTTGCGTTGAGATCATTGTGGCGGCCCTTGCTCTGGCTGGTTCTGCCACTATTCATTTCCCAGGCAGTCGGGGCCAACCCGGCGGTGACCGGTATTCGTATGGGCGGCCAGGCCGAATCGACTCGAGTCGTGTTCGATCTCACCGCTGATCTCAACTTTAAAATCTTCACACTCCCCGACCCTTACCGCGTGGTTATCGACTTGCCCGAGGTCGAGTGGCGGTTGCCGGCCAAGACCCTGAATGTCAGCCAGGGCATGGTGCAGCGCTTCCGCTATGGCTTGTTTCAGCCTGGTGTTTCCCGTGTCGTGCTGGACATGTCCGGGCCCGTGGTGGTGAGCCGCTCGTTCATGCTGCAGCCGACTTCGGACTTCGCCTGGCGGCTGGTGCTCGATCTGGCGCCGGTCTCGGTCGATGATTTCAACCGCCAGGCGGCCTTGGCGCCGGTGTCCGAGCCGGGCGCCACACCGGCGCCCTTGCCCGAGGTGACGCCGGCCGCCAGCGGCAGCAAGCCGCTGGTGGTCATCGATCCCGGTCATGGCGGCATCGACCCGGGAACAATCGGCATTGGCGGCGGCTATGAGAAGGCCATCACCCTGGCCGCCGGGCTGGAACTGGCGCGTCAGTTGGAGGCCACGGGCCGCTACCGGGTGCTGTTGACCCGCGATCGCGATGTCTTCATTCCCTTGCGTCAACGGGTCAAGATCGCCCGCGCCAATGGCGCCGATCTGTTTGTCTCGCTACACGCCGATGCTCTCGACAACCGAACGGTCAAGGGCGCCACGGTCTATACCCTGTCGGAGAATGCGTCCGATGCGGAAGCCTCCAAACTGGCCGCCAGGGAGAATAAGTCCGACGTCATTGCCGGGGTTAATCTGGCCACCGACGTCTACGACGACGATGTCGCGACTATTCTGATCGATCTGGCCCAGCGCGAAACCATGAACCTGTCGGCGGAGTTCGCCAATCTGGCGATTCCCGAACTGGCCAAGGAGAGTGACGTCTTGCGCAAGTCACACCGTTTTGCCGGGTTCCGGGTGCTTAAGGCGCCGGATGTGCCATCGGTGTTGATTGAATTGGGCTACGTTTCCAATCCCCAGGACGAGGCCCGACTCAACGATGCGGCTCACCGGCGCATGCTCATGGGCGCTCTGCGCCGCGCCATCGACAATTACTTCGCGGCCAGACAGCTGGCGGATCCGACATAACTCCGCCACATTTGGGTTTTATTAACACTCCTTAACGTAAGAGGGGCTGAAGAGGGGTGATGCCGGACCACATGTTCCGGCCGAATAACTGGGCATGATCCGACTACTCGCCGTGCTGTCTGCTGTGTTTCTGTTGTCCGTGGTCGCCGCCGCGGGGGGCGGGCTGTATCTGTTGCACTACTATGGCCGCGGCCTGCCTGATTACAAACAGCTCGCCACCTACGAGCCGCCGACGGTAACCCGGGTCCATGCCGGTGATGGCCGGTTGTTGGCCGAGTACTCGACGGAACATCGTGTGTTCGTGCCGGTGGCGGCCATGCCCAAGCGCCTGATCAACGCTTTCCTCGCGGCTGAAGACAAGAATTTCTATCATCATCCCGGCGTCGATTTTGCCAGCGTGTTTCGCGCCATGCTACGCAACGTGGTCAACTACGGTCAGGGTCGCCGGCTCCAGGGTGCATCGACCATCACCCAACAGGTGGCCAAGAACTTCCTGCTGACAAACGAGGTCTCCATCGAGCGCAAGGTCAAGGAAGCGGTATTGGCCTTCCGTATCGAACGCGCTTTCGATAAGCATCGGATACTCGAGCTTTATCTCAATGAAATTTATCTCGGCACCGGCTCCTACGGTGTCGCCGCCGCGGCTCTGGATTATTTCAACAAGTCCCTCGACGTGTTGTCGATCGCCGAGACGGCCTTCCTGGCGGCACTGCCAAAGGCACCCAACAACTACCATCCAATCCGCCACCCGGAGGCTGCCAAGGGGCGTCGTGACTGGGTCATCGGACGAATGCTCGAAGAGGGTTTCATCACCGCCCGGGAGGCCGCCGCCGCCAAGGACGAGCCGCTTGTAACGCGGTCGCGGGCGCCGACCGAATTTGTTCGCGCCGACTACTTCACCGAGAGCGTTCGTCGCGAGTTGATCCGACGCTATGGCGAGGAGACCCTCTACGAGGGCGGATTGTCGGTCCGCACCACCGTCGATCCGGCGCTCCAGAAAATCGCCGAACGGGCGTTGCGCGATACCCTTGAGGAATACGACCGCCGTCATGGCTGGCGCGGGCCGGTCGGGCAAATCGACGCCAGCGCCGGCTGGGGCGCGCGGCTCAATGCGGTAGAACGGCCTGCGGGCCAGGGTGATTGGAACCGTGCCGTGGTCCTGGCGGTCGATGCCAAGGCGGCCTATGTGGGGTTGACTGATGGGTCTTACGGCCAGATTACGCTTGGTGAACTGACCTGGGCGCGAGCCTGGCGCACGGGCCAGCGCATTGGTCCGGAAATCCGCCGCCCGGCAGATGTGCTGGTCGCCGGCGAGGTGGTGCTGGTCGAGCCTCTGGTGGTGGCCGAGGGCGAAGCGGCGCTTGACCCGCCGGGCTTCGGCCTGCGTCAGATTCCGGATATCAGCGGCGGCCTGGTGGCTCTCGACCCCCATACCGGGCGGGTGCTGGCCATGGTCGGCGGCTACGACTACGAGATTAGCGAGTTCAACCGGGCGACCCAGGCCAAGCGCCAACCCGGCTCCCTGTTCAAGCCGATTGTCTACATGGCGGCCCTCGACGGCGGCTTCACCCCGGCCAGCATTGTCGACGACGCACCCATCACCATCGACCAGGGCCCCGGCAAGCCGAAGTGGAAGCCGGCCAACTACACCACCAAATTCTACGGCCGCTCACCGTTGCGCATCGGTATCGAGAAATCGCGCAACCTGATGACCGTGCGGGTCGCCCGGGCCCTGGGCATGGACAAGGTGGCGTCCTATGCCGAGCGCTTCGGCGTGGTCGATAAGCTGCCGCACTACCTGCCCATGGCGCTGGGCGCCGGCGAGACCACTCTGCTGCGCATGGTCTCGGCCTACGCCATCATCGTCAACGGTGGCAAGCGCGTCGAGCCGGCCCTGATCGAACGCATCCAGGACCGAAACGGGGCCACGGTCTACCGCCGCGACAACCGGCCCTGCGAGGATTGCATGGCGCCCCGGTGGAGCGGCCAGGAGGTGCCCCGGGTGCCCGATGCACGGACCCGGGTGATCGGCGCCGATACTGCCTATCAGATGGTCTGGATCATGCGCGGCGTCATCGAGCGCGGCACCGGCCGACGTATCCGTGAGCTCGGCAAGCCCCTGGCCGGCAAGACCGGCACCACCAATGAGAACAAGGACACCTGGTTCATCGGCTTTTCGCCGGATCTGGTGGCCGGTATTTTCATCGGCTTCGATCAGCCTCAGCCCATGGGCTACAAGGAGACCGGTTCGCGGGTGGCGGTGCCGGCGTTCAAGCGTTTTATGGCCGCGGCCCTGGCCGACAAGCCGGCCATCCCGTTCCGCATTCCGCCCGGCGTGCGCCTGGTGCGAATTGACGGCGACACCGGCCTGTTGCCCGGCGCTACCACCGAGCGGGTCATCCTCGAAGCCTTCAAGCCCGGCACCGAACCACGCTCCAGCATCCCGACCCAGGAAACAGGCTCGGAAGGCCTGTATTAATAATTAAGGAAACTTTATATTTAATTAACTAATTATACTGTCCCATTTATTGGACGCCTTCTAGCGCGGCACCAGGGGCAGCGTGATGTGTGACGGGTGGTCGGTTG
>JAYGEF010000403.1:0-3910 GCA_046582535.1 Alphaproteobacteria bacterium | reverse complement strand
TATCGACCAGACCGGACGCATTGCCGTGGGGCCGGAGAGCGCCGGCGCCGCGCCGGGGCCGGCCTGTGATGGCCGGGGCGGCACGGCGCCGGTGGTGACCGATGCTGACCTGGTCATGGGGCGCATCGATCCCGGCGCCTTCTCCGGTGGCCGTATGCAGCTTGATACAGTAGCCGCCGCCGCCGCACTCCACCATGCCATCGGCGAGCCCCTCGGTTTGAACGACGAACTGGCCGCCTACGGGGTCGGCGAGATGGTTGACGAGAACATGGCCAACGCGGTGCGGGTCCACGCCATCGAAAGTGGCAAGAACATCGAAGGCCGTACCCTGGTGGCGTTCGGCGGCGCGGCGCCGCTGCACGCCGCGCGGATCGCCGAGAAGCTCGATATCGATCGGGTGGTGGTGCCGGTCAACGCCGGGGTCGGCTCGGCTGTGGGTTTTCTCCGTGCGCCGGTGGCCTATGAGGTGGTACGGAGCAACTATCAGCGCCTCGATGGTCTCGATAGCGGGCTGGTCAATGGCATGCTCGATGACATGAGCGCCGAGGCTCGGGCCATTGTCGAGCGCGGCGCGCCCGACGCCGAGCGGGTCGAGACCCGTACCGCCTTCATGCGCTACATCGGCAAGGGCCACGAGATCGCCGTGGAACTTCCCTTGCGCGAGCTCAGGCCCGGCGACGGCGCGGTAATCCGCGACGCCTTCGAGGTCGCCTATCAGGCGCTCTACGATCGCCTGATCCCCGGGGTCGACATCGAAATTCTCAGTTGGATCGTTGCCGTCGCTAGCGCGCCCGAAGCGTTGGCTTCGTCCAATGGCGAGGCAGAGTCCTTTGAAGCGACGGAAGAGGGCAGCCGCCAGGTTTTCGATCCGGCCGGTGGCGCCTACCTGGACGCCAAGATTTATAGCCGTGATAAATTGAAGCCGGGCGCGATGGTTGCCGGCCCGGCGGTGATCACCGAAGACGAAACTTCGACCGTGGTGACGCCATTGTTCAACGCCAAGATGGACGGGCAGGGCGCCCTGGTGTTGACCCGGAAGGAGGCCGCATCATGACCGACCGCAAAGCAGCCTTGGCCGAAATCCACATGCAGATCATGTGGAACCGCCTGATCTCCGTGGTCGAAGAACAAGCCCAGACCCTGATCCGGACGGCCTTCAGCACCACCGTGCGCGAGGCTGGTGATCTTTCCGCCGGGGTGTTCGATCGCGCTGGTCGCATGTTGGCCCAGGCGGTGACCGGCACGCCGGGCCACGTCAATTCCATGGCCAACGCGGTCAAGCATTTCATCGCCGCCTGTCCGGTGGAGACCATGAACCCCGGCGATCACTTCATTTCCAACGATCCGTGGCTGACCTCGGGACATCTCCACGACCTCACGGTGGTCAGCCCGGCGTTCCGCGATGGCAAGGTGGTGGGGCTGCTGGCCTGTACCTGCCACGTGGTCGATATCGGTGGCCGGGGCTTCGGGCCTGACGGCCGCCAGGTCTTTGAGGAGGGGTTGTTCATTCCGATCATGCACCTGGCTCGGGCCGGGCGTATGAACGACGACCTGCTGGCCATGGTGCGGGCCAATGTGCGCGAGCCCATGCAGGTCGAGGGCGACATTTTCTCCTTCGCCGCCAGCAACGATGCCGGCATCCGGCGCCTCGAAGCCATGATGGCTGAATTTAAGCTCGACGATCTGGAAGGGCTCGGCGGCCACATCATCGAACGCTCCCGCGCCGCCACCGTGGCCGAAATCGCCAAGTGGCCCAACGGGGTTTACGACAACAGCCTGCGCACGGATGGCTACGACAAACCAGTCGATCTGGTGGCCAGGATGACGGTTGGCGATGCGGTCATGGCGGTTGATTACACGGGCAGCTCCATGGCCAGCCCCTACGGCATCAACGTGGTGTTGAACTATTGCCAGGCCTACACGGTGTTCGGGCTAAAGTGCATCGTCGCGCCGGCCATTCCCAATAACGCCGGGTCCCTGGAACCGTTCGTGGTCACCGCACCGGAAGGTTCCATTCTCAATGTGCGGCGTCCGTGGCCGGTCGCGGCGCGCCATATCATCGGTCATCTATTGCCCGACGTGGTGTTTGGTTGCCTGCATCAGGCCATGGGCGGGCGGGTCCTGGCCGAGGGCGCCTCGGCGGCCTGGCAGTCCCAGCTACGTGGCGGCGCCTCGGCTGTCGACGCGGATGCGGTCGGTGGCAACGTGGAGGCCGGGCCCGACTTCGACGTGGTCACCTTCAACGCCGGCGGCACCGGCGCGCGGCCGACCAAGGACGGCCTCTCGGCCACTGGCTTTCCCAGCGGTGTGCGCGGCATGCCGGTCGAGGCCACCGAGCAGATCTCGCCGGTGGTCATCTGGCGCAAGGAACTGCGGCCCGACTCCGGCGGTGCCGGCGAATGGCGCGGCGGTCTCGGCCAAAGCATGGAGTTCGGCATCCCCGACGGCACCCCCTTCGCCATTCTGGCCATGTTCGATCGGGTCGATAATCCGGCCAAGGGCCGGGGCGGCGGGGCAAACGGCGCCGCTGGCGAGGTTGCCCTGGCGTCGGGCCGGGCGCTGCGTTCCAAAGGCCAGCAGACCATCCCGGCGGGTGACCGCCTGCGCCTGGAACTGCCGGGCGGCGGCGGCCATGGCGACCCTCGGACCCGCGATGCCGAGCGCGTTGCCGAGGACGTCCGCGATGGCCTGGTCAGCCCCGAGGCGGCCCATGACGACTACGGCGTCGCTCTCGATGACGACGGCGCGGTCGATAGCATGGCAACCGAAAAAATTAGGTCGCGCTGACGAGAAGTTAACGCTGACCGGCGTAAGGTGGGTTCATGGAAACGAAACAACCTGCCACCAAACAACCTGCCAATGGCACCGCCCCCGCAGAGCCGAATATCTGTAAGCCATGGCGTGTCGCGTTGGCCGCCTTCGGCTGGTTGAACGTCGGTCTCGGTGTGCTTGGCATGATGTTGCCGGTGATGCCGACCACGGTATTTTTGCTCATTGCCCTGTGGGCCTTCTCTAAGAGCTCAATCCGTTTCCATCACTGGCTCTATAATCACCCCAGGCTGGGCCGCACGATACCCGCGTGGCACGCCCATGGGGTTATCCCGGCCCGCGCCAAGCTGTTCGCCGGCACCATGATGAGCGCCAGCCTGATCTATGTGACCCTGTTCGTGGCCCAGGGTTGGCAGTTACCGGTGGGCCTGGTCCTCGCCACTGTCGCCACGTTCATCGTCAGCCGTCCGAGCCGGGTTCCCGTCCACTCGCGCTAGACTGGGGAATTCCGCTGGCGTGTTATCAACGCCGGCTGTAGGTTTGCGCCCGTATTTTCGCTCTTATTCCCGCAGGACGAATCGGTTCGTTGGTCCCAACTCAATCACCCAAGGCTGTCATTTTCGGCTGTGCCGGCACGGTCCTGACCGACGCCGAGCGGCGCTTCTTTGCCCATGCCCAGCCCCTAGGCTTTATCCTGTTTCAGCGCAACTGCGAGACCCCGGAACAGCTGCGGGCACTGGTTGCCGACATGCGCGCCACCCTGGGTCGCGACGACGCGCCGGTGCTAATCGACCAGGAGGGTGGCCGGGTCGCGCGCTTGAGGCCACCCCATTGGCGGGCCTCGCCCTCGGCCGGCAGCATCGGTGATCTGACCGCGCGCGACTGGATCGGCGGGATCGAGGCGGCCCGCCTCAACGCCATGCTCATCGCCGCCGAGCTTCATGACGCGGGCATCACCATCAATTGCGGGCCAGTTCTTGATTTGCCCATCCCCGGCGCCAGCAACGCCATTGGCGACCGCGCCTTCGGCGGCAGTGCGGCCGTGGCCGGCGCCTTGGGTGGCGCCGTATGCGGCGGCCTCCTGGCCGGCGGCGTGTTGCCAGTGATCAAGCACATGCCGGGACTTGGCCGGGCAATGATC